>SIBJ01000101.1 GCA_009695195.1 Pedosphaera sp. | reverse complement strand
CTGCAACGGCAAGGCCGGTTCAAACGCAGTGGCCAATCTTGGACGCCGCTGGGCTTGCGTCATCTGTGCGCCGTGATCGAGGCACGCCAAAACGGTCACTGGGACCACCTATGGAACCACTAACCGGGGGGAACCTGCCAGATGCACACGATACAACTGGGCCTGAAGAAAATGCTTGCCCGGCGGATCGTAGGTCGTGTTCCAGACCAACCGGCAGTTGCCGTTGGCGTCACGCGTACATTCCTGCAATTCGGCGCCATCACTCGCTGACTCTCCATCCGGGTCCGCATCCACCCGCAACCGGAGCGTGCCGACATTGGTAAGCGTGTCGAAACTGACCGCCACTTCAAACGTGGCGATATCCGGCTCCTGGCCCGTGGCGATTTGCCGAAGAGTCAGCATTTCGTCCAGCGTTAGTTGGTTGGTGCCGGCTGCCTTCGGGTTGCGCAGGACCTTGCTGAGTGGTTGGCCCTTAAGCATCGGCTCATCCGTCCGGCGCGGCGGTTTCTGTTTGGAGATTTGCTCCAGTCTCGCAAGCGTGCGAGCGCGCTGCAACGCCTCCTCCGCTCGCGCGGCTTCAGCCATTTGATTTCGATCTTCCGTCCGCTGTAACTCAGCCTGCTTTTCTTCCACATCCCTGGTTTCGATTTCAGTGACCGTCGCCGGGCGCGGCCAGACCAGATCGGTTTGCTGTGGTGGACGGAACGGCCGGCCATCCTGAAAGCTCAACCCTCTCGTTCCTTGCAGCGGCATTTTTCCACCGTTGTCGCTGCCGTCCAGCCCGACTGAATACAAAATGAAATGTGAGTCGGCGACGTGATAACGCAGCGGCTTGCCGTCCATGAAATCCACTGGCACTTCAGGGAGGAAACTCGTGTCGAGTTCCGCCAACGCTTTTGGGTATGCGCCGTGACGGAGCCGATGTCGTTCCAGCGCCAAGGCGGTAAGAATCAGGCGACGGGCAGTTTCTGATTCCGCGGCACGTCCGAGGAAACCCGCGCTGCGGCCTACACCCGGCGAATTGTGCATCTGCACGGCCAAGCCCATTTGCCGCAGGTTCAACATCGATTGCACGCGCGAGAAATATTTTGATTGAAACGGGATTGGATTGGTGACGACCGGAAGCTGGCGCATCTCCGACCACGTCGCGCATTGCACCACCCGACGCAACTCCAGTTCGCGTTCGCGATAATAAAGCAGCAGCGCCTTTTCGTCCTCGAACGAGCCTTGGTTTCGATAGGAGAGTTGCTGCCGATACGCGCGGTAGCTTTGCCAGGATGAACCCGGAGAACGCAGCGCCTGTCCCCACGTTAATCCCATTGATCCCAATGTTGGTACCGGTTCCTCACGTTGGCGCTGACACATGTCCGCCGCGCAAGCGCGATTGAACGCCGCCGTCTCCGGCAGGCCCTTGATGAAATCCGCCACCGCCCACTCGCGTTGAAGTTCCGCGAGTTGGTCTTCGGTCCAGTTTCGAGATTGAAGCGCCTGCCACGTTGTGTTGAACGCGATCGTCGCGCAGCCGAACCGCACGAGTTGCACGATTTCAACCGGCTGCGCATCCCACGCCGTCACGAGCCGCGTGGTCGCCAGCAGATTCGTCCATGCAGCGGCGCGATGGTTGTCGTGCAACTCGACCATCGTTCGTTGCCCAAGGGTCAAGGCGAGCGTCTTCATTCTCGAAATTTGCGGAAGCAACATGGCGTGACCGCGACTCGCATTGAAATCGAAACGAATCGGACCGGACAGCGCCGCCGCGCAAGCCGCGTCCAGTCCTGGCTCACATTCACTGACGGCTCCGCGCAAGGCGGTCCAATAACTACCGGTCCAGGTGACGGATGCCCGGAAATCCGGTGTCGGCTCGATTCTCCAAACCACGATGGCTGAGTTTGTGCCCACCACCGTCATCTGGTTTGGATATCCTCCGCGAAGCATCTGCTCCTGCGCGTAGTACTCTTGGTTCATGCCGGGCCGATTAAAAAACGCATTGGTCAACGCCGCCTCGCGCACGCGGTGTTCGGAGGAGGAGGAAAAATTGAAGTCCGCAACGTCGGTCTTGAATCCTTGCTGGCGCAAGGTGCGCCGGGTCTCTTCCGCGGCGATTCGCTCGCTGCGATTCGGGCGCAAGAGCAGCCCGGCAACCACCACGCCCGCTGCCGCAACCCCGACCGAGATTTTCCACCGCAGCTTCATGATCCCAACACGGCGACAGACTACCGCCGGGGGCGGAAGACATTCAACGACTTCTTTCGTTGCAATCGCCCCCTTGCCGTAAAAAATCCAGATTGCACTTCGGCGCGGTCTTGGCGATAACTCGCGCCATGCTTTCCCGGGTTTGTTCCGCCTCTGTGCAGGGTATCGAAGCTTTTCCCGTCGAGGTTGAGGTCAACGCCGGCTACGGTGACACCAAAATCATCATCGTCGGCCTGCCCGATGCGGCGGTGCGCGAATCGCAGGACCGCGTCACCACCGCGATGAACAGTTCCGGTTTCAAATTCACCTACGGCCGCACCACCATCAACCTCGCGCCCGCTGACGTAAAAAAAGAAGGCCCGAGCTTCGACCTGCCCATCGCGCTCGGCATGTTGGCGGCGACCGAGCAGATTGAGACCGACCAGCTTGATAATTTTGTCGTGGTCGGCGAACTCGCCCTCACCGGCGCGGTGCGGCCGTGCAAAGGCGTTCTGCCCATCGCCATCCGCGCGAAGGCCGACGGTCGGAGCGGCGTGCTCGTCCCCGCCGAGAACGCCGCCGAGGCCGCGGTCGTTTCCGGGTTGAACGTGATCCCGATTCAGAACCTGCGCGAAGCGGCGAGCTTTCTCGAAGGCGAAATCAAAATCGCGCCGACGAAGGTTGATCTCGGAAAACTTTTCAATCAACCGCTGGATGACGACGTGGATTTCGCCGAGGTGAAGGGGCAGGAATCCGTGAAGCGCGCGCTGGAGATCGCGGCGGCGGGCGGTCACAACGTCCTGCTCATCGGCCCGCCGGGCACGGGCAAGTCCATGCTGGCGAAACGGCTCGCAACAATCCTGCCGCCGCTCACGCTCGACGAGGCGCTGGAGACGACGAAGATTCACAGCATCGTCGGTTTGCTGCCGACGGGCCTGGGTTTGATCACGCGCCGGCCGTTTCGCGCGCCGCATCACACCGCGAGCGACGCCGGCTTGCTCGGCGGCAACATCAATCCCACGCCCGGCGAAATTTCGCTCGCGCACCACGGCGTTTTATTTCTCGACGAACTGCCCGAGTTCAAACGCAGCGTGCTCGAGACGATGCGCCAGCCGCTCGAAGATGGTCGCGTCACGATCTCTCGCGCGGCGGGCACGATGACCTTTCCGGCGCAGTTCATGTTGGTGGCCGCGATGAATCCGACGCCGGACGGAAAAATGCCGGGCGAAAGCAAATCATCGCCGCGTGAAATTCAAAATTATCTCGGTCGCATCTCCGGCCCGTTGTTGGATCGCATTGATCTGCACATCGAAGTGCCGCAGGTGAAGTTCCGCGAGATTTCCGGCGACCGCACGGGCGAAACCTCGGCGCAAATCCGCGAGCGCGTCATGGCGGCGCGCGGTCTCCAGCACAAACGCTTCGCGCACAAGCCGAAGATCACTTGCAACGCCCGTATGGCGACGAAGGAGCTCAAGGAATTCTGCGTGCTCGATGAAGGCACGAAGCAACTGCTCCAGAACGCGATGGCCGAATACAACCTCAGCGCCCGCGCCTACGATCGCATCCTGAAGGTCGCCCGCACCATCGCCGATCTCGGCGTGTCGGCGAACATCACGAGCGACCACATTTCGGAGGCGATACAATTGCGTTCGCTTGACCGGCAGATGTGGGGCTAGAATAGACCATTGAACGCTAATTCGTTGCCGTGCGTGCGCCCCGTTACATGTCGTTAATTCCGCCGAACCCCTGGCTGCTGGCGGCTGTGCTCGCCTGCGTCCTCACGCCGGCGCGCGCGGAGTACGTCGGCTCGGTCAACGGCCCCGGTCAAGGCACTCCCAGTTGGTCGTCCGCCACGGAGATTCTTGGCAGTGGCGGCGGGGCCGGCGCGTTCACTTACAAAGGCGGCGGCAACGCGGTTGACGCCGCGGTCGCCGGCGCGCTGGCCGCGTGCGTCGCTTCTCCGCAAGCGTGCAGCCTGGGCGGTTACGGCGGGCACATGCTGATCTACAAATCGGGTTGGGATGGCGAACCACCGTTGGTGACGTGCATTGACTTCAACAGTGCCGCCGGATCGCTTGCAACCTCGAACATGTTCGTCGGCAGCGTCAATCTGACGAACGGGCACTGGACCGGGCCCACACCCGCCGCGAATCAGATCGGCTGGAAGGCGGTGGGCGTGCCCGGGACGTTTGCCGGTTTGTTCATGGCGCAAACCAATTACGGCCGGAAGGTGAGCGGCACGAATTTTTTTCCGTTCGCGGAAATCATGAAGCCGACCTTGGCGCGCGTGGCCAACGGTCAAATGACCGGAAACGCGTATTACTCGTTGTCGAGCGTGAGCAACCTGCTGATGGAGCTGTACACGAACAGCAATCCGCACGGCGCGTTTTACACGGGCGACATCGCGACGGACCTCGTCGCCGCGATGCAGGCAAACGGCGGCCTCGTGACCTACGCGGACATGACCAACTACCGCGCGCGCGAAGTGACGCCGTACGCGCGGCATTTCAATCCGCCGAACGGAACGCCCGCGACGGTGTACGTGGCGCCGCCCGGCTCGGCGGGCGTTTCCGTCTTGCAGGAACTGGCGATGCTCGACGCGCTCGGCTGGACGAACGGACCGAACGGAACGTGGGACAGCCTGAAGTACTGGCATTCGCGCGGCGAAATCGCGCGGCTGATGTGGAAGGATCATTATCAATGGGTCGGCGATCCGTGGGGTGGCGTGTTGCCACCGGATTTTCTTGGCAACGGCAGCACGAATTTTTGCGATCAACTGCTCGCGCACGCCACGAATGGTTATCCGCTGGCGTGCCCGTGGGACGCCAACGAAATCCGGCTGACGAACAGTCTCGCGGGTTTGATCACGCAGGCGGTCAACAACCAGACCAACAATCCCATCTCGGTGGACTGGGACGACATCCGGTATGGCACGTTTCACATTTCGACCTCGGACAAATGGGGGAATTGTGTCTCGGTGACCTTGAGCATGGGCGGCGGCTACGGCGCGCAAGTGGCGGTGACCAATCGCGGTCTCGTGCTCGGGCAGGGGATTGCGCTGTTCGACGCGCGGCCCGGCTGGCCGGATTCCATCGCGCCGGGCAAGCGGCCCGTGGACAACATGTGTCCCGCCATCGCGGTGCCGGATTTTCCCGCCTCGCCGACGAACGGCGTGATCGGCGGTCGCGCGCCATTCGCGGTGGGTGGCGGTGGCGGCTCCACGATTGAAAACAACATCGCGATGCAGTTGGCAAAATTTCTGGCGGAGCCGCCTTCGAGTCCCGCCAGCGCTCCCACCGTCTGGTTGTACAACTTCGAGGCCAACAAAATCATTTACATGCAGCCGTCGTATCCAGCCGGCGTGCAGAGCTATCTCACCAGCGTGGGCTATAGTGCGCCCGGCGCGCCGAATTCAATCGGGATATCGTACTTCGTCGAGGCCTGGATTCCACCGGTCATCGTGGCGCAGCCGGCGGGCACGAATGTTTCCAGCGGCGGCACGGTGACGTTCGCAGTGGCCGCCACCGGTCTGCCGCTTTTCTATAAGTGGTTCAGGAACGGCGTCGCGTTGACCAATGGCGGAAATATTTCCGGGGCCCAAACACCGCAGCTCACGGTGGCCGCGGTCACGAGCGGCGCGGCGTTCTCCGTCATCGTCAGCAACGCCGCCGCGAGCGTGACGAGCGCGGCCGTCGCGCTGACGATTGCCGGCGCGCCGGTGTTCGTGACCCAGCCGGCCAGTCGCACGAACCTCCTCGGAACGGCCGCGACCTTTTCGACGGCGGCGATGGGTAACGCGCCCTTGATCTATCAGTGGCAAAAGAATGGCACCAACCTCGCCGACGCGGGAAACCTTTCCGGTGCGACGACGAGCCAGTTGAATTTCGCGGCGGTTGCCTTCGCGGATGCGGGAAATTATTCCGTCACCGTCACCAACGCGAGCGGCAGCGCGACGAGTTCGGTCGCCGCCCTGGCCGTCGTGTATAATTCCGTTTCCCTCTCCTCGCTGTGGAGCGCCAGCCCCGCGAGCGGTGTGCCGTGGTTGAATCTCAGTCCCGTCACGTCGGTTCCCAATCAGCGCACGATCGCCTACAACGCGCTCTCGAATCATCTTTACGTGATCTCGCGTTCGAGCAACACGACTTCGAATTACGTCATCTACGTTTTGAACGCCACGAACGGAACGCAACTTTACACGCTCAAGACGAATGGAATCCAGAGCGCGGTGGGCAAAGGCGGCATTGGTCTCGACGGCATCGCCGTGGCCGAGGACGGCGCGATCTACGCCTGCAACGAAGCGCCGGACGCCGCCGGCAGCGCGGGCGGCGATCCGACGAGCCTCTTCCGCGTTTATCGCTGGGCCAACGCAAACAGCAACACCACGCCGACGCAGATTTTTTCCGGCGACCCGACTGGCAGCAGTTCAGCGACGCGCTGGGGCGACAACCTGACCGCGCGCGGCAGCGGCACGAACACACAACTGCTGCTCGACATGACTTACTTCGGTGCCACCACGGGAACGAATGGTTTCGCCGTCATCCTTTCGCCGGTGAATCAATACCTGACGAACTTTACGGCGCGCTGGTTCACGACCACCAACTTCGCCGACACGGTTGGCCGCAGCCTTGAGTTTGACCTGGCGAACAATGCCATCTGGCAGAAGGCGCCGGGGCAACCGCTCTACAAAATCAGTTTCGATCCGGCGATCAGCCTCGGCGGGACGCGCATCTCCTCGACGAATGTTCTGATCGCCACCAATTTTTCGCCGGCGCTCCTCGGTCTGGGCCTGGACGTGATGCGGAATCTGGCGGCGGGAGTTTTTTCCAACAGCACGACGAGCGCCGACAGCCTGAACTTCTACGATCTCGGCGACCTGAACGCGCCGGCCCTGCTCGCGCAATTTGATTTCCCGACCACCCCGCGCGCCGCCAATGGGAACCGCATCAGCCAGACCTTTTTCAAGAACGACCTCGTGTTCTCGCTCGACGCGAACAACGGCCTTCTGGTCGCGCGCGTGGCGGGCCCGCCCGCTTCCGGAATCCTCCGGCTGACGAACTTCACGCGGCTCGGGAACGGCACGTTTCAATTCACGTACTCCAACACCAGCCCGCAGACGTTCACCGTTCTCGCCTCCACCAATCTCGTGAACTGGAACGCGATCGGCACCGCCACGCAGACTTCTCCCGGCTGGTTTCAATTTACCGATGCGGCGGCAACCAACCTTCCGTATCGTTTCTACCAGCTTCGCTCGCCATAGAATTAGAGGAGCGCGGGCTTCAGCCCGCTTCAACGTGCGCGCTCGGTGATGGTTGAACTGTGCCATCTGTTTTTGCGATCCGTATGTTGAAGCGGCGTAAACGCCGCGCTCCGGGTTTCTCGCCGAAACATTTTCGTGCGTGTAACCTTTTCCATCTGGCGAGCGACTAAGAATGCATGAAGCCGAAAGAGAATTTCCCGCAACGGCTTGACGTGTCGTTACTGGTAAAAAGAATTCTGCCGCTCGGGTTGCTTTGTCTGACGTGGCTGGCCGTCTCCGCCGACGAATTCACCGATCCCGCCGCGCCCACGCTCACGCTCACCAATGTTTCCAGCGCGCAAAAGCGCATCACCTTCACACCCTTCCCATCGGCGGACGTGTTCACCATGTTGAGCGTCACGAACCTCGGCGGCGCGTGGGCGACCAATGGCGGCGGGGCTTTTTCCAATCTCACCTGGACCGGCAGCGCCGGCGCGAGCAACACGTTTTACCGGCTGCAAGTCACGCCGCTCGCCAGCAACGCGCTGCTCACGGCGACGGCGTTGAACCGTCTCGGCTACGGGCCGACGCCGGATTTGCTCGATCGCTTGCTGCAAAATTCCGGCACTAATTCCGCCGCCGCGTGGATCACCGAGCAGTTGGCGCCCGAGACGATCACCGAACGCGCCGTGCTCGCGCACACGAACATAGCCTACATTCAGGGGCGCTTCGGCACGCCGTCGAACGCGCTCGTATCCTCGTCGGCCGTCACCACCGGCATCGGCACGACGGCGACGTCGGATTTGCAGTCGTGGCTGGTGCTCGACGGCGTGTTCGCCGACCGGCAACTGCTCGAAGTCCTCACGCAGTTCATCGAGAACCATCTCGTCACCTACGCCGGCAAGAGCGCGAATTTTTTCATCGGCATCGGCTTTCGCGACGCCACGCCGAATCGCGCGCCGTGCGAATTCGAGTGGCGCGAGGTTTCGCGCTGGCGCAACGTGTTGCTGAATCCGACCGGCACGTTTTACGACCTGCTCAAGATCAGCGCGGAAAGTCCGGCGATGTTGATTTACCTCGACACCTACGCGAGCAAAGGCAGCGCCGGCAACACGCCGAACGAGAATTACAGCCGCGAACTGATGGAACTCTTCACGATGGGCGTGGACAACGGCTATGACCAGTCCGACATCACGAACATGGCGCCCGCGTGGACGGGTTGGACGGTCGAACTGGTCAACGAGACGAACTGGAACAATCCGTTCGCCGCGAAAACGACGATCAAAATCAACGGTGCCTCGGGCGCTTACACCAATCTTTACGGCGTCTGGACGTTGAATTACAAATCCAACAATCACGCGAACTCCGCCAAAACCATCTACGGTGGCAAATACGTTCCCGCGCGTTTCGGCGCGCCGTACACAAACAAACTTTACGGCGCGAACGTCACGCCGGGACTTTACCAGTTGACCATCCCGTCACGCACGGGCACGAACGGGATGACGGACGGCTACGACATCATCGCGCACCTCGCGGACCTGCCGTTCACGCAGGAATATCTCAGCGTGAAACTTTGCCGGCTGTTCGTGCATGACAATTTCAGCACCGGCTACGATTACACCGACCCGAACCTGGGCGCGGAGGGCCAGCTCGTGAAGGCGTGCATGGCCGCGTGGGAAGGCAGTTCGCCGAAAGGTCAACTGCGCCCCGTGCTCGCGACGATTTTCAATTCGTCGTTGTTTCGCAGTCACGGCGGCAACGCGCAAAAGGTGAAGACGCCGCTGGAATTTTGCGTGAGCGCCGTGCGCGCGTTGCGCCAGAGCACCAATGGCACGGGGCTGCATGGTTCGTGGGCGAGCTACACCGACGGCTACGGCCTCACGTTGAGCTCCGGCGGCGCGCAAACCGCCGGCAAAGCCTCGCCACTCATGCGCATCGGCAGCATGAACCTGTTCAACCGCGACGCGCCGGACGGTTATCCCGAGGCGGCAACGAGCTGGGTGGACGCCGGCGGCCTCGTCGAGCGCGCGCGCTTCATCAGTTCGCTGCTGAAGGCCACCGGGCAAACCGGCAAGAACGACGACAATTCTTTTCTCAACAACAACATCACGCTGCCGGTGAAGCTCCTGCAAATCCGCCTGCCGAACGCGGCCGATCAAACCAACGCCACGAAAGTCGCGGACACATTTCTCCCGCTGCTGTTCCCGGGCGAAGGCCGCGCGAGCCTCGACGCCTATCGCACCGTGGCCGTGAACTCGTTGAACACCGACGACACCGGCACGAACTCGTCGCCCTTCGCGAGCCTCACGGTCAGCAGCACCGGCGGGAGCACTTACGACACGCGCGTGCGCGGGATGCTGACGACGCTGATGAGTTTGCAACGCTTTCAGGAACAGTGATGAACCGTTGAAAAATTTGAAAGGATTTGAGATGAACGTCCGCCATCACCCCGGCCCTCTCCCCCAGGAGAGGGAGGAAAACTTCGCTGTCGCTCGTGGATTCGGTTGTGCCTGGTTGGTCGCGCGGCTTGAAGCGAGCCAATGCGGAGCGGCGATTGCGCGAAGACTGTCCGAACTGCATGAGAACTCCGCAATGCTCTGCCTCTCCCCGGGGGAAAGGGCCGGGGTGAGGGCGAGCGTTGAAACAAACTTCGCTTTTCCGAGTCCGCAATCGTAACCCGCCACGCCTATGCCCTACATCAACACCATCACCCGCCGGCAATTTCTCCGTAACTCGCTCCGCGCCGGCGCGGGGCTGGGCATCGCCGCGCTGTGTCGCGTGCCGCCCTTCGCCTGCCGCGCGCTGGCCGAGGGCAACATCGGGCTCAACGGAAAAAAACTGCTCTTCATTTTTCTGCGCGGCGCCAACGACGCGCTCAACTCCTGCCTGCCGGTCAAGGACACCGCCTTCACCTCGACGCTCCGGCCCAACATCTGGATCCCGCAGGACGTGCCGTCGTATTACGACACGCTCGGCGCGTGCGAATTTCCCACCGGCCTCGCGTCCACGTTCGCGCACACCAACGCGCTCCGCGTTGGCAACGGTTTCGCCGGACTGCACCCGTCATTGAAATTCCTCGCGCCGGCCTATAACGCGGGTGAACTCCTGATGATCCATCGCGTCGGCTACCCGAACCAGTCGCGCTCGCATTTCGATTCGCAGGCGTATTGGGAAAGCGGCGAGCCGAACAGCGCCTCGCGCGAAGGCATCTTTTACCGCACGCTTGTCGAGTCCGGCGTGCTCGCGGCCAATCCCATCGCCGGCGTTTCGATCCAGTCCGCGTTGCCGACGATTTTCAAGGGCAGCGGCGCGGCGCTCACGAACATCTCCGATCCAACGCGTTACGATCTGCTCGGCACGCCGACGCCGAACGCCGACAACAAACTTTCCAACGCGATCCTGAACGCGAACCAAGCGCAGTTCGCCAACAAGCGCAGCCGCGAACTGCTCCAGCTTTCGTATCAGAATCTTTCCAGCACGCTCGACTTGTTTGCGACGATCAACTTCGACGAAACCGGCAACACCTTCGCCGATGACGTCGCGACGGACATTGGCGCGGCGCACTACAACCTGTTTCCGACGACCAACGCGAAAAACGGCGACGGCACCACCGCGGGCTACGTCGTGGACACGGGCGCGTACAGTTTCTTCGAGCAACTGAAAGCCGCCGCGCTCATCCTCAACAACACCGACGCCGTCATCGCCGGCACGGAGATGGGCGGCTTTGACACGCACGACAACCAGGGCGGCATCACCGGCGACCACGCGAATCTCCAGAGCCGCATTGGCTGGGCGATGTATGCGTTGCGAAAATATTTTCAACTCAATGCGAACAAGGTATCGTGGAACAACCTCGTCGTCGTCACGCTGACGGAATTCGGCCGCACCTCGGCGCAAAACGGCAACGCCGGCACCGACCACGCGGAGGCGGGCTTGATGTGGGTCGCGGGCGGCGGCGTGAAGGGTTACGGCAAAGCCGGGCGCACCAGCGGCGTGCTCAACTGCGGGACGAGCGATTCGATCCCGTGGACCGTCGGCCCGAGCGGCAGCATGTTCGGCGTGGCCGGGCGTTATCTCCAGCGCACGACGGATTACCGCTCCGTGCTCGGCGAAGTCATCCGCGAACATCTCGGCGCGACGCAGAATCAGTTGAACAGCATCATCCCCGGCTACGCCGACAGCGGCGAGCATTTGCAATCCGCCGGCGTCTCCTCGGTGGACAGCACGCAGGTCACGGGGGAAGTGGATGTGGTGTGACCGGGGCCGCGGGGGTTCTTAATCTTCATCGTAATCTTAATCCCGTGCCACATCCCGATGAAAAGATTAAGAGTAAGATTAGGATTAAGATTAAGAACTTCCTGTTCACGTTTCTCGTTGCAGGCGGCGTTGCCACTGTGGCCCTGGCCGAATCGGTTTCGCTCCATCCGAGCGCGGACACCACTTTGATGGAGTATTACCCTACGAACAATTTCGGCGGGAACGAATACTTCAACGGCGGCACGACGCAGAATTTCACCACCAATCGCGCGTTGTTGAAATTCAATCTCACCGCCATTCCGCGCGGCTCGCGGATTTTGAGCGCCACGTTGCTGTTGGATGTCATCGGCCAGCCCGCGGAGCCCGGCACGCCGTCCAGTTTCGAACTGCACCGCCTGTTACGCGATTGGGGCGAGGGCAACAAGAGCGGCCATCCGCCGCAACAGATCGGCCTCGGCCAGCCCGCGACGACGAACGAAGCGACGTTCCGGGACCGTTTCGCGTTCACCACCAACTCGTGGGCTGCGCCCGGCGGGATGTGGGGCGTGGACTTCGCGACGAACGTCAGCGCCGAAACCTACATCTACGGCATTGATTTCTCGCCGTATCTTTTCGACTCCACGCCGCAATTCGTCGCCGACGCGCAGTTGTGGTTGAACCAGCCGGGCACAAATTTCGGCTGGCTGCTGCTCTCGCAGGACGAGTTGTCCAACTTCACCGCGCGGCGGTTCGCGTCGCGTGAGGACCCGAACCGCGCGCCGGTGCTGACCGTCGAGTATTCGCCGCCGCGCATTGACAGCCTGACCGTGAGCAAAGGCGTGGTGACGCTGCGATTTCACGTCGAGCCGGGCTGGACGAACGTGGTGCAGTATTCGGACGGGGTGAATCCGGCCAACTGGCAGACGTTGGTGAACATCCCGCCGCTGACCACGGGCGTTGACCTGATTGTCACCTGCCCCGTCGCGACGGCCCGGCGTTTTTTCCGGCTGTGGCTGCCGTGAGTTGAAGCCCGCTCAAAACTTCGGCGCGGTAAACTCCATCCCGTGCGCGTCGGCGACGGCCTTGTAGGTGACCTTGCCGCCCATCACGTTGATGCCGCCGAGGAGCGCGGGTTGTTTTTGACACGCCTCCTCGATTCCGTAATCGGCCAGCATCTCGATGTAACGGCTCGTCACGTTCGTGAGCGCCTGCGTCGCGGTGCGCGCGTACGCGCCCGGCATGTTCGCCACGCAATAATGCGTCACGCCTTCCTCGACGTACACCGGCATCTGGTGCGTGGTCGCGCGCGAAGTCTCCGCGCAGCCGCCTTGGTCAATCGCAATGTCCACCAGCACGCTGCCGGGGCGCATTTTCGCCAGCATCTCGCGCTTGATCAACTTTGGCGCGCGCGCGCCGGGCACGAGCACCGCGCCAATGAGCAAGTCCACTTCCGGCAACAAATCCAGCAGGTGCGCCTCGCTCGAATACAGCGTGTGCGCCGTGTGCAGCGTGATGTCGAGAAAACGCATCCGCTCCAGGTCCACTTCAAGGATGGTCACGTCCGCGCCGAGACCCTGCGCCATGCGCGCGGCGTTGATGCCGGAGGCACCGCCGCCGAGCACGACGACTTTTCCCGGCAATACGCCCGGCACGCCGCCGAGCAGGACGCCGCTGCCGCCGAAATGTTTCGCCAGAAAATATCCGCCGACGAGCACGCTCATGCGGCCGGCGATTTCGCTCATCGGTTCGAGGAGCGGCAGGCGTTTATTGACCTCGATGGTTTCGTAGGCGATGCAGCTCGCGCCGGATTTCATGAGCGCCTCCGTGAGCGGCTGGCTCGCGGCGAGGTGGAGATAGGTGAACAGGAGTTGGCCGGGCCGGAGCATCGTGTATTCGGCGGGCAACGGTTCCTTGACCTTCACGATGAGGTCGGCCTGCTCGAACACGCCCGCGTGCGAGTCCACCAGCTTCGCGCCGGCGTGCTGATACTGGAGGTCGGGATAGCCCGCGCCCACGCCCGCGCCGCGCTCGACGACGACGGTGTGGCCGCGCTTGATGAGTTGATACGCGCCGGAGGGCAGCAACGCCACCCGGTATTCGTGGTCTTTGATTTCTTTGGGTACGCCGATGATCATGATGAATTTACGATTTGCGATTGACGATTTACGATTGGCGCAATGAAGCCGCGTTAGGCGGCCTTCGACCCGCGACCTCAACTTTCTCACGCAGTCCGGCCATAGATCGGGATCCCCTCGCGCCGAATCAGCGCGCTCAATTTCGAACGTTTCCCAAGGGCGACAACGTCCACGGGTTTGGACAACGACAACATCAACTGGCCGACGAAGCGGAAAAAGCGCGCCGTGGCCAGCCCCTCCACGGCCAGGCCCAGGTCGCGGCCCTGTTTGTGCCGGTCCGCACTGGAGCCGGACAACCAGACCGTCACGGCACCGTAGCGCCGCGCCAAAGTGGTGATGGTTGCTTTGTCTCGATCAGAAAGCACGCCGCCGAAATTACTCGACGCTTTAGGGGATGACAACCGGCAAGTGGGCAACCGGCGGTTACACTAGGACGCATTTTTTCATTTGGGTAAGCGCCAGGCAGTTGGGGACTTGGCGAACACCAGTGCCTGGAGGCGTGCGGGGCCGCCGTCGCGATGGGCGAAGCGTTGCTGATAGCGCCGCACGGTCCAGCGTGTCTTTTGGGTTTGCAC
>SIBJ01000100.1 GCA_009695195.1 Pedosphaera sp. | reverse complement strand
GCCGGACGCGGCGCTGGCGATGGGTGGCTTCACGAGCGCGCCGCCGGTGCTGGCCGCGCGGCGGGCGGGCGCGAAAACTTTTTTGCACGAATCGAACACGATTCCCGGTCGCGCGAACCGCTGGCTTGCGCGGTTCGTGGACCAGGCATTCGTGGGTTTTCCGCAGGCGGCGACGCGGCTCGGCGCGCGGGAAACGACCGTGACCGGCACGCCGGTGCGAACGGAATTCCGCTCGCGCGATCACGGTGGTTGTCGGACGGCGCTGGGATTTGATCCCGCGAAACCGCTCGTGCTCGTGATGGGCGGCAGTCAGGGCGCGAGCGGCGTGAACGATCTGGTGCTCGCCGCGCTGCCGCAGATCGCGCAGCGCGCGCCGGACTGGCAATGGTTGCACCTCAGCGGCCCGAACGATCTGGAACAAGTGAAACAAGCGTACGCGGCGCGCGGACTGAAGGCGCAGGTGCATCCGTTTTTCGCCGACATGGCTCAGGCGCTCGGCGCGGCGGACGTGGCGGTGAGCCGGGCGGGCGCGTCGTCGCTGGCGGAGGTCGCGGCGGTGCGCGTGCCGACGGTGCTCGTTCCGTTCCCGCACGCGGCGGACGATCACCAGTTGCACAACGCACGGGCGTTCGCCGAAACCGGCGCGGCGTTTTTGCTGGAACAAAAAACTGCGACGCCGGAAAAGCTGGTCAGCCTCGTCGCCGAAATCATTGAGAACCCGGTGGCGCGCGACAAAATGCAGGCCGCCCTCGCGCCGTGGCACGCGCCGAAGGCGGCACAGCAGATCGCCGGGATCATTTTGGAGGCGATAGGCTTTGCCGAGAGGATTGAATTGAGAAGCACCAAGCTCCAAGCTCCAAGCTCCAGAGAAATTCCAAACTCCAAGCTTCAAACCATCGCTTCGTCGGCGAATCTGGTGTTTGGTTTTTGTGGCTTGATGTTTCTTTGGAGCTTGGTGCCTGGAATTTGGGGCTTTCCCGGCGTATGACCGAAACCGCCACCATCACCGATTGCCCGATGCCGAAGAGCGAACATCTTGCGGACGAATTGAAACAGCGTGTCTCGCCCGCAACTACCGTGCGCGCAAACGAACCGCTCGCGAGGCGCACCACGCTCCGCGTCGGTGGCCCGGCGGATGTTTTCGTCGAGCCGGCGAGCGAAGAAGACCTCGCCGCCGTGCTGCGGTTTTGCGCCGAAAGCGGGGAAAAGTTTTTTGTGCTCGGTCGCGGCTCCAATCTGATCGTGCGCGATGGCGGCTTTCGCGGCGTGGTGATTTCGCTGGCGCACGCGCACTTCAGCCGCATCGAAACGGCCGGCGACCGGCTGCTCTGCGGCGCGGGCGCGAAGTTGAGAGACGTCGCGCACGCGGCGAAGCGTCAGGGTTTGAGCGGCGTGGAATTTCTCGAAGGCATTCCCGGCAGCGTGGGCGGCGCGTTGCGCATGAACGCCGGCGCGATGGGCGGCGCGACGTTTGATGCCGTCGAGTCCGTGCGGTTCATGGCTCACAACGGCACGGTGCTCGACCGGCCCGCGCGCGAGGTGCCCGTGGAGTATCGCTGCTGTCCGTTGTTCAAGACGCACATCGCGCTCGAGGTTTTGTTTCGTTGCGCGCAGGCACCGCGCGAAGAGATCGAGGCGCGCATGAATGCGTTCAGCCAGAAGCGCTGGGCCACGCAGCCGGCGGCGTCGAGCGCGGGCTGCATGTTCAAGAATCCGGCGGCGATCCCGGCGGGCAAACTCGTGGAAGAACTCGGCTTGAAAGGCACGCGCGTCGGCGGCGCGATGGTGTCGCACGAGCACGGCAATTTCATCGTCAACGACGGCAAAGCCACGGCGCGGAACGTTCTGGAGTTGATCGCGTTGTTGAAGGAACGCGTGCGCGCGGCGCGCGGCGTGGAGTTGCACGCGGAAGTGGAAATCATCGGCGATGAAATTTAACGCAGAGGACGCAGAGGTTGGCGCAGAGGAACGCAGAGAGATTTATTCCTTTGCGACCTTTGCGAGAACCTCTGCGGCCTCTGCGTTGAAAATGGAATGACCGCAAAACTAAACATCACCGTCATGTTGGGCGGCCCGGGCGCTGAGCGCGAAGTGTCGCTGCGCTCCGGCGCGGGGGTGGCGAAGGCGTTGCGGTCGCGCGGGCACACGGTTCACGAACTCGATCCGCGCGAGCCGGGCTGGAAACTGCCGGCGGGGAATGATCTGGTGTTTCTGGCGTTGCACGGGATTTACGGCGAGGACGGCACGGTGCAGCGCGAACTCGACCAGCTCGGCGCGCGGTACACCGGCTGCGATGCCGAAGCGAGCCGGCTGGGATTCGACAAGTCGCTGACGAAAGACCGCTGTCTGGCCGCGGGGGTACCGACGGCGCGGCACGTGTTGGTGGACAAGCCGAACGCGAGCTGGCCGATGGGCTGGAATCCGCCGGTGGTACTCAAGCCGGTGCGCCAGGGTTCGAGCGTCGGGTTGCAATTTGTCGAGCGCGTGGAGCAGTGGGGCGCGTCGCTCGCCGAGGCGATGCGACATGATTCGCTGGTGCTGGTGGAGGAAAAAATTTCCGGACGCGAATGCACGGTGGGAATTCTGGGCGAAGAAACTTTGCCGATCATCGAAGTGCGACCGAAGGGCATTTACGATTACAACACGAAATATCACACGCGCACGGCGGAATATTTTTGCCCGGCGCCGTTCGAGCCGGAAGTGACCCGCCGGGTGCAGGCCGCCGCGCTCGGCGCGTTTCACGCCATCGGCGGGCGGGATTACTCGCGCGTGGACATCATCGTGCGCCCGAACGGCGAGCCGGTGGTGCTGGAAGTGAACACGCTGCCGGGGATGACGGAGACGAGTTCGCTGCCGAAAGCGGCGAAGGTGGCGGGGATCGAGTACGCGGAGCTTTGCCAGCGGATGGTGGAAATGGCGATGAGAAGGAAATGAAGCATGAAGAATGAAGAATTAAGAAACCACTTCGATCTCGTGCCGACAGTGCGGGACGCTGCGGCTTCTTCATTCTTTATTCTCCGTTCTTCATTCGGACTTGTCCATGTGGCGCGTTAATCGAAAACCAAAAAACAAACGCAACAGCCGCGGGCACGTGCTGGACGTGAAGCTGCGTTCGGACCAGGTGCGCAAGTCGCGGCTGCGGCTGGGCGCGCTGGCGTTCGGCATCGTGTTCGGCACGGTGTTCGGAATTTATGTGCTGTGGCGCGCCGGGCAGTGGGCGATGAACCGGTTCGTGTATGAGAACCCCGCGTTCGCGATCCAGCAGATTGACGCGCAAACCGACGGCGTGATTACGCCGGACCAGCTTCGCCGCTGGGCGAACGTGAAATCGGGCCAGAATCTGTTCGCGCTGGATCTCGCCCGCGTGAAGCGCGACCTCGAAATGGTGCCGCAGGTGAGTTTTGTTTCCGTCGAACGGCTGCTGCCGCACACGTTGCGGATCCGCGTCAGCGAACGTGAGGCCGTCGCGCAGATGAATGTGCCGCGCACGAACGCGCGCGGCGGCGTGGAGACGGCGGTGTTCCAGTTCGACCCCGACGGTTACGTGATGCAACCGCTGGATCCGCGCCAGCGCGTGACGCCGCCCGGCCAGGCGGAAGAACCATTGCCGATTTTGATCGGTGTGGGTTTGCACGAACTCCAACCGGGCCGCCAACTTGTTTTGCCGCAGGTGCAAGCGGCGTTGCGGCTGATTACTGAGTTCGCACATTCGCCGATGGCGGGGATGGTGGACTTGAAGCGCATTGATGTCAGTTCGCCGGAGGTGCTCGTCGTGACGACGGGGCAGGGCAGCGAAGTGACGTTCGGCCTCAGCGACCTTGATCGCCAGATGCGGCGCTGGCGGGAGATTCACGATCAGGGCCAGCGCCTGGGAAAATCCCTCGCGACGCTTGATCTTGCGGTGACCAACAACATTCCGGCCCGCTGGTTGCAGGTAAACCTCGGCCCGGTCAACACGCCGAAGGCGCCGAAAACCCTTCGCACTCGAAGAAAAAATGTTTGATTCATCCTCCATCATCGTCGGCTTGGAGATCGGCACCTCCAAGGTTTGCGCCGTCGTCGGTGAACTCAATGACGACGGCGCGCTGAACATCGTGGGCCTCGGCCAGGCGCGCTCGCGCGGCGTGCGCAAGGGCGAGATCGTGGACGCGCCGATGGCCGAGGACGATGTGCGCGCGGCCATTGTCGAGGCCGAGCAGATGGCGGACGTGGAGATTCGCAGTGTGTTCCTCGGCGTGTCGGGCGCGCACATTCGCGGCTTCAACAATCGCGGCGTGCATCCGGTCGTTTCCTCGGATCGCGAGATTTCCGACGACGACATGGCGGACGTCATCAAGAACGCGAAGGCGATCAACCTGCCGAACGAGAACACGGTCCTGCACGCCATCCGCCAGCATTTTCTCGTGGACGGCCAGGACGGCGTGACGAATCCGGTCGGGATGCTCGGCTCGCGGCTGGAAGTGGACATGCACGTGATCCACGGAAATTTCAACCGGCTGCAGAATGCCATCCGCCTCGTCAAAGGCATGCAGTTGGAAGTGGATGAAGTCGTGTTCAACGGACTCGCCGCGTCGCTCGCGCTGCTTTCGCCCGAGCAAAAAGAAATGGGCGCGCTGGTGATTGATATCGGCGGCGGTACGACTGATTACGTGGTTTGCGCCGACGGCGTGGTGAAACACACCGGTGTGCTGTCGGTGGGCGGCGATCACGTGTCGCACGATCTCGCCGTGGGATTGAAAGTGCCGTTGAGTCGCGCGGAACAATTGAAGCTCGAACACGGCGGCGGATTCGTGGACGACGCGGTCAAGGGCCGCGTGCTACCACTCACCAACGAAGTCGGCCTGCCGTTCAAGGAGGTGAATCTCGAAAACCTGCGCCGCATTATGGGGCTGCGGCTTGAGGAAATTTTCGAACTCGTCGCACAGGACGTGGAGAAGGCCGGGCTGCTACATTACATGCGCGCGGGAGTTTTTCTCTGCGGCGGCGTCGCGCGCGTGCCGCAACTCGCGCAGATGGCGGAGGATGTTTTTGAGATGCCCGTCACCGTCGGCAAGACCAATTCCATCAGCGGCCTGAAATCCGCGCTGGATCAACCGGAGTTTGCGGCGGCCATCGGGTTGGTGAAATTCGGTTCTTTTAAGAACCGCCGCGAGGCCCGGCCCAAACTCGCGCGCGGTCTCAAGGGAATTCTGGGCCGGCTGATCAATCGCAACCAAGGCTGATTCAAGTGCGTGACGAAATCTTCAAAGTCCGATCGAATCGCCGCAAGGTCGTGGAGTGCGGTGGCTGGCGGGGAACGGGGCTGACACCGCTTTCGGTCGCGGGTTGTGCATCGAACCAAAAGCGGTGTGTGCCCTCACCCCTCACCCACCGCACTCCAAGACGCTGGCGCGCCTTCGTAAAGTCCCTTCCGAACCGACCGTTTTCAATCTTATGAACGCAGAATCTCACGGCCCGGGCGTTGCACCGGACGCGCCGGCGCAAAACATCTCGGTGAAAATCTTTGGCGTCGGCACGGCGGGCGTGACGATGCTTGAAGCGATGCAACACGGCGATTTCGCGGGCGCGAAGTTCGCCGTCATCAACGCCGATCCGTCATCGCTCGGCGCGTCGTCCGCGCCGGAAAAGATTCATCTCGAAACGAAAGTCCTCCGCGGCCTCGGCACCGGCGGTGATCCCGACCGCGGGCGTGAACTGGCGGAGTCGCACTTCGCGCAGTTGAAATCCTCATGCGCCGGGAGCGAAGTGGTGTTCATCATCGCGGGCCTGGGCGGCGGCGCGGGGACTGGCATCGCGCCGGTGCTGGCGCGGGCGGCGAAGGAAGCCGGTGCGCTCGTGCTGGCGTTCGTGACGCTGCCGTTCGATTGCGAAGGCAACCGCCGCCAGGCGCAGGCCGTCGAAGGGCTGGCGCATTTGAAGGCTTCGGCGGACGGCGTGATTTCGCTGCCGTGCCAGACCGCGCTCAAGTTGATTGATGAAAACATGAGCGTGGTGGACACGTTCAAGACCACGTCGCAACTGTTGCTCGAAGGGGCGCGCGGGGTGTGGCGGTTGCTCGCGTATCGGGGGCTGATCCAGATTCATTTCGCCGATCTCTGCGCGATGTTGCGCGACCGGCATGGGGAAAGTTGCTTCGCCGCCGTCGAGGCCGCGGGCACGACGCGCTCACGCGACGCGGTGGAAAAACTTTTTGCGCACCCGATGCTCAACGGCGGCGCGGCGCTCGCCGATACCGACGCGGCGCTCGTGAGCATTCTCGGCGGCCCGGACCTCACGATGTCGGAGATCAATCGCGTGATGGAACAGATCAAGGAACAATGTCCGCGCGCGCAGATCATGATGGGCGCGGCGGTGGACGAAAAATTTCGCGACCATCTGGCGGTGACGTTGATCGCCAGCCGCCGTGCCGTGGCGGACAAGGCGAAGGCGGCGCCGCCGAAGAACGGAACGAAACCAGCGGCGGAGGATTCGCCCGGCTTCGAGACCGAGCTCCTGCATCAGACCACGACGAAGAAACCGGGTTCGCGCATCACGCCGCCGATGCCCGCGTTGTCGGCGGAACAGCGCGAGCAGATTCTCACGCAACAATCCGGTAAAGGCGGGCGCGGACGCAAAGCCGCGGCGCGGATGCGGCAGGCGACGTTGCCGCTGGAGATCGTGAGCAAGAACCGCTTCGATAAAACGCAGGCGACGATTCACAACGGCGAAGACCTGGACATTCCGACTTACATCCGGCGCGGGCTGAATTTGAATTGACCGGGGAGGCAGAAGAAACCGAGACACCCCAAGCGCGGGGTTCAGTGCCGATCAATGACAGGAAAATGGACTACAGGAATATGCTGGGCATCCGGCTTTCCTATTTTCCTGCCATCCATTTTCCTGTCGTTTATTCCGGTTCGCGGCTCGCATGCCGAGGAGCAGGTGAATATTCTTTCTTGATTTGGGACTCCTTTTTCACATCCGCACCGAACATTGCGCGCGGCCCCCCGTCGGTCATCATCGAAGGATGCCACGGCGGATCCCAGACGAGTTCGACTTCGGCATCCTCAACGCCTCCAAGATTCAGCAAGGCCACCTGCACTCCGCCGCCATTCGGCTTGGCGTGGCGCGAAAATCCTGCGCACGTCGAGCGTGGTGATGTTTTGATTCATAGAATTCAGTTGGTGTCAGGTTTGGAAAGCGTGAGGAGCATGGAGAATTGTTTCGTCGCGCGGACCGCGTGCGCGAGATTCGGCGGCAGGTAGAGCAGGTCGCCGGCTTTGAGCGGGTGCGGTTTGTCGGCGAGCGAGAATTCACATTCGCCGGTCACGATCTGGATGAGCGCGTGCTGCGTCGAAGGGTGTTCGGTGAGTTCCTGGCCTTCGGCGAAACCGAACAGCACCGTGCGCGAAGTCGGCGTGCGCAGCAGCGTGCGGCTCACGATGCTGTTCGGTGCGAACCGGGTTTCAGCGGCGAGCGAAATGATTTTTTCCTTCGCTACGTCAATCAAAGGTTGTTCAGCCATGCGTGCAGGGTCGCACGGGATGGGCGGCGACGATTTGATTCAAATCAAACAAGCGTGGGATTGGAGCGCCGAACTCCGGATCGGCGCGTTTCAATTCGCCATCCCGACAACGGGCGAATCGGAGTTCGGCGCTCCTACTCGCCGAGATTCCGCCGGAGCAGGGCGTTCAATTTCACCGGCGAGAGAACGGTGATGGTCTTGCCTTTGACGATGAGGAGTCTTTGTTCGCGAAACTGGGCGAGCGACGGTGGGCAACGAAGCGTCGCATCGCGCGGCGTTCGAGCGCGCGTTTGGTTTCTGGGACGAGGCCAAACGCGAGCAGGTCTTCCGCGGACTGTGGGATGAACAAGCTCCGCGGCACGCGGACTTGGTGGACATCGCCTGCGACCCGCGCGAAGTGCGCACGTTGCACAAATCTTCGCCCGGGGCGCTTTGTCCGCTATGTGACTTCCCAACGTTCGGGTGGGCGGACGCCGCAGCGTTGACACCGGCCATCACCGCCGCGATCAGCGTGGAATTTCCCGCCTGGGAAGTGAGCCAGAGCTTGTGCGGTCGTTGCCGCAAGACTTACGTGGTGGCGGTTGCCGCCGCCGGCGCCCGGCAGATGCAGCTTGCGTGAAACGTTTCTCCGAAGAACATTTCGCCATGATCCGCGTGCACCACCTCTTCGTTTCCGATGGGCACAACTTTGTGGGCCATCACGACGGCCCGCCTGGCGAGCACGCGACTGTCGCCGCGGACCAGATTGAGTGCGTGACAGGGCAGGGCATCCGCGGCGACCGTTACTTCGCCCACAAGGAAGATTACAAGGGCCAGATCACGTTTTTCTCGATGGAGGTGTTTGCGGAATTGCAGCGCGAACTGAACCTGCCGCAAGCACACCCGGAGGCGACGCGACGGAATGCTTTCGTCAGCGGCGTGAATCTCGGCGAGCTCGTCGGTCAAGACTTCGAGGTTCAAGGCGTGCACTTCCGCGGTGTGGAAGAATGTCGTCCGTGTTATTGGATGGACCGAGCGCTCGGGCCCGGCGCCGAGGCGTGGCTAAAGGGTCGCGGCGGTTTGCGGGCGCGAATTCTCTCGAATGGTTCGCTGCGGCGTGACGGTTGAGCGAAGGTTGCGGGCGTTGCCATTCGGCTTGGCGTGGCGGCGTGATTTCATTATGCTCCCGCCACGTTCATGGCGTCTGAAACGTTACTGGTCATCGTCCTGGTCCTGGTTTCCGCCGGGGCCAGCTTCTTCTTCGCGCTCGCCGAGACGGCGCTCTTCTCCCTCGGCAAATGGCAGGTGCGGCAGCTCGCCGAAAAAAATCCCCGGCTCGGCGGTATCGTGACGCGGTTGCTCGAACGGCCCCAGCACCTGCTGGCCGCGTTGGTGCTGGGCAACACGTTCGCCACGGCGGCGATGCTCGCGCTCGCGCTGTGGATGGGCTTGATCGAGCGCTGGCCGCTCTGGCCGACGGTCGCGGGGTTGATCGTGGTGATCCTGGCCGGCTGTGAAGTGTTGCCGAAGACGCTCGCCGTGCGGCGGCCCGAGCGCTGGGCGTTGGCGGTGGCGCAACCGCTGTTGCTCTTCGAGAAACTCACGCTGCCGCTGCGCTGGCTGGCGCAAAAACTCAACGAATTCATTCTGCGTTTGATCCCGAGTTCGGTCAAGCCGCAGGCCGCGCTGACCGACGAGGACTATCACGAGTTGCTCGAACTCGCCACGCAACAGGGCGCGCTGGCGCTGGCGGAAAAGGAAATCATTTTGCAGATCATCAGTCTCGACCGCCGCACGGCGAAGGACGTGATGCGCCCGCGCTCGCGGATGGCGTGCATCCCGGACGACCTCACGCTCGCCGAGATGCTCGAAGCCGCGCGCAAATTCAAACATCGCCGGCTGCCGATGTTCGACGAAACGCCGGACACCATCGTCGGCATCCTGAACACGCGCGCGCTGTTGCTCGACCCGGACGTGGACCTCGCGGACGCCATCGAGTTCCCGTCGTTCGTGCCCGAGTCCATGAACCTGCTGCAACTCTTGAAAAGTTTGCAGCGGCAAAAGCGCGGCCTGGCGATGGTGATGGATGAATTCGGCGGCACGGCGGGGCTGGTGACGATGGAGGACATTCTCGGTGAACTGGTCGGCAAAATCCACGGCGAAGTCCAGAGCGACGGCTTCGTGATGGAAAAACTCGGGCCGGGCCGCTGGCGCGTGAACGGCACGATGCGGCTGGATGATTTCCGCCGCGAACATCCCGCGCTCGGAGAAGTCGAGGAAGTCGAGACGATGGGCGGATTGCTCACGCATCTCGCCGGCGTCGTACCGGCGGCCGGAGAAAGTGCGACGTTTCGCGGATTAAAACTTACGGCGCAGATGGCGGATGAACGAAGGGTCAGGGAACTGGCCGTTGAATTGGTGAAATGAAAATGGGAAAACATCCAACATCCAACATCCAACACCCAACATCCAAAGCTGTGCCCGCGTGCGGTTCAATGGATGTTCGAGGTTGGATGTTGGAGGTTGGATGTTCCCATCGCTTCGCATGACCACAAATGTTTTGAGCCTGTTCGTCATCGCCGCCTGCCTGGGGCTGTCCTTCCTGCTCTCGGGCATGGAGGCGGGCGTGTTCGCGTTGAGCCGGCTGCGCGTGCGGCAACAGATGCGCGCGGGCCGCGCGTCGGCGAAGGTGCTGCACGGCTTTCTCGAGCGTCCGGAAAATTTTCTGTGGACGATTCTCGTCGGCAACACGCTGGTGAACTTCGCCATCCTCGGCTGGACGGTCGCGACGTTGCACGGGCGGTTCGGCCACTGGCTGGATTCCGCGGCGGTGTTCGCGGTGATTGTGTTTTTGTTTTACGCGCTGTTCGATCTGCTGCCGAAAATGTTGTTCCGCCTGTTCCCGAACCGGCTTTGCCTTCTCTCCGCGCAGCCGTTCCGGCTCGTGCATCTCGCGCTGCGTCCGGTCGTGGCGCTGGTGGAATCCTCGTCGAACACGCTGCTGCGCTGGTCGGGCGGCAAGGCTTTTTCCGGCCACCTGTTCGGCAACCGCGAAGAATTCCGCCAGGTGATGCAGGAATCGGCGCAGGCATTTTCGTCCGACGAGCGCGCGATGATCAACCGCGTGCTCGATCTGCAAAGCCTGACCGTGCGGCAGATCACCACGCCGCTGGCCGACGCCGTCACCGTGACGACGAACATGCCGCTGCGCGAGGCACTGGCGCTGGCGCGCGAGCGGGGACTGACGCGGATGCCGGCGTGGGAACTGCGCGACGGAGTCCAGCGCATTGCCGGCTTGATTTCGTTGGACGCGATTTTGTATCAGGCGCGACTCGATCCGGAAAGCGCCGTGGCCGAGCATGTGAAGCCGGCGTTGTTTCTCGACGAGGACGCGCGGCTCGAAGTCGCGTTGCGACGGATGCAGCGCGGCGGGCAACGGCTCGCGGTGGTGCTGGGCCGTGACCAGCGCGAGATTGGCGTGCTGAGTCTCGAGGACATTCTGAAAGTTGTCTTCGGCGAGGTGAAACTCTGACATGGACTGGAACGCTGCCATATTGCTCGGCCTGAAAATCACCGCGGTGGCGGTGCTGGTCGTGCTCAACGGGTTTTTTGTCGCGGCGGAATTCGCGCTGGTCAAGATTCGCGACACGCAGTTGCTCCCGCAAGTCCGGCTCGGCCATCGCCGGGCGAAGGTGGCCCAGTTAATCTTGCAGAAACTCGACGCGTTCCTCAGCGCGGCCCAATTGGGCATCACGCTGGCCAGCCTGGGTTTGGGGTGGATCGGTGAGCCGGTCTTCACCGCGTTGCTGCAACCCGTGTTCGGCTGGCTGAACATCACCTCCCCGGAAGTCCGCCACGTGCTGGCGTTTGTCATTGGCTTTTCAGCCATCACCTTCCTGCACATCAGCGCGGGCGAACAGGCGCCGAAGTGGCTGGCGATTCAGAAGCCGCTGCCGACGACGTTGTGGGTCGCCTATCCGATGTTGTGGTTCTACCGGCTTTCGTACCCATTCGTCGTCGTCCTCAACTCGTTTTCGCAATGGCTGCTCCGGCAGGTCGGATTGGAACCCGCCACGGAGGGCGAGGGCGCGCATTCCGAGGAGGAACTCAGGCTGCTTTTTGCCACGTCGCAGAAACAATCCGGCGGCACGGCGCTCGGCCGGCACATCGTGTTGAACGCGCTGGAATTGCGCCGGCGAACCGTCCGCGAGGTGATGCGCCCGCGCCAGGAAATCACCGCGTTCGACACGGAAGCGAGCGTTGCCGAGTGCGTCGAGGTGGCGGACAAGAGCCGCTACTCGCGCTTTCCGCTCTGCGAAGGCGGCGATCTGGACCGGACGCTCGGTGTGGTTCATATCAAAGACCTTCATTCCTTGCGCGGTAAAGCGGCGACGGGCGCCGATCTGTTGCCGGTGGCGCGCAAGTTGATTTATGTGCCGGAGACCGCGCGGCTCGAACGGCTGCTGCAACTGTTTCTCGAACGGAAATCCCATCTCGCCATCGTGGTGGACGAATACGGCGGCACGCTCGGCTTGGTGACGCTGGAAAATATTCTCGAGGAACTCGTCGGCCAGATTCAGGACGAGTTTGATTCGGAGAAGCCGTTGCTGGTGCGTTCCAGCGACACGACGACGGAAGTTTCCGGCGCGCTGCCGCTGCACGAACTGGAAGAAATCATCGGCGTGCCGTTGCGCGCGGAAGGCATCACGACCACGAGCGGCTGGGTGACGCACAAGCTCGGCGGCTTTCCGAAAAGCGGTGACACACTCACCGTCGGCGACTTTGATCTGCGGGTCGAGGAGGTCGAGGACACGCGCGTGGCGCGGTTGAAAATTTCGAAGCGGCCCGCTCCGGGACGTTGACCTACCACTTCGCGCCGCGCCAGGCGAACACGCTGGTCACAATCATCAACCCGATTCCGAAGCCCGTCGCGAACCAGAGTCCGTGCGAGGCCGCGCCTGCCGCGCACAACCCGACGCCGAGCAGCCACACGAGGAGCGGGTGATAATCCGGCGGGCGTTGCATGGGCCGGATACGTTTGTCAATCAGGGCCGGGGTCGCGAAGGCGAGGATCAACCCCGCGGTCAACAGCCAGCCGAGGAAGTTGGTGACCGGCGCGCCGCCCCACGTGAACGGCAGGCGCGTGTGCTGCCAGAGCCAGTAGTGCTTCACCACGGCGGCGAACGGTTCGAGCGCGGCGTCAAAGAGGACGGTGAGCAGCGTCGTGATGCCGATCAACCAGAAACCATAGGTGCGCAACTTCCGCCACGGGCGGAGGATCAAGCGCGCGACGCCGCGCGAATTCAACACGATGACGATCCACAGCAACGGCATCGGCCAGCCGAGAAGGTCGAGGATCCGCGGCCCAATGTTTTCGGTGAAGTTAATCGGGCCGAAGGGAATGGCGGTGGCGGCGCCGACGCCGTGCGCGAGGCCGCCGATGAATGCGATGATCGCCGTGCCCAGCAAAACATTTTGCGCCGGCAGATGGCGGCTGAGCGCCGCGATGGTGGCCACCGTGGTGACCAGCAGCAGCATCGCCTCGGGCCAGCCGGGTTTGCCGGGCAGGTGGAGGTCGGAAAAAATTCCCGCCATCACGAGCGCGTAAGCGGCGAGGGCGACGGCGGTGAAGATTCGTTGCACGAAGCGCTGAAGTTGTTCCGTGGGACTCAATCTCCCCGATTGTGGTGCGGCGTTGCTCATCTGATTGCCGCGATGATAGACCGGAGTCCCGTGCGGCGCAGCGGAAAAATGGACACGCGTGTCCCGCGCGCTGGCTGATTCGTTGCGGCGCGAGATTGGTGGCGTGGTTTCCGAGTGTGTGAAACCTCGCCCGAATCGCGCGGGCCGCATTCGCGCACTATCCCGGAGCGCGAGCGATCCCTCGCTCGCAGCGCGCAGCCTGAAACGGGAGCGTCAATCAATTCTGCCGCCACTCCAACCTCACGCGCTGCGACCGGGGACCGGTCGCGCTCCGTCGGGCAGCGCCCCCGGATACGCCTCCTGCCTCCGTTCCAAATTCCCTTGTCCTCTGGCATCAAACTTGTTCTGCTTCACCGCGCTGATATTGACGATTATGACTTTGAACGAAGCCAACCATTTGATCATGGCGACCGTGGACCAGATGAACGCCCGTTACGGCAGCACCGTGTTCGATGAGTGGGCCGTCCTCACGTTGAACGAGCAGGGCGGGCGGATCATCGGCTACAGCGGGCCGCGCAAGGATGACTTCAATCAGAATTTTTCCGCCGACCTCGATGGCTTGCGCGCGGAGCTGGTCAGCCGCCAGTTTGGCGTGGGCGATTTTGATTTCGCGCGCCAGGCCCGCGGCACGCACTTCGATGCCTTCCTCGTGGTCGGGCGCGGGCTTTATCTCATCTGCAACAACACGCACGCCTCGATGGACGCGATCACGAAGGACGCGCGCTGGCTGGCGGCGCAGGTGCCGTTTGTGGAGTTGAGCGATAAAATCCGCGCCAATCCCGTCGCGCACGCGGCGTGATTCAGCGCGGCAGTCCGTGGTAGAGAAACCAGCCGTAAGCCCCGATCAGCGCGAACCCCACCAACCGCGGCAATTGTCCGAACAGCATCACGAACAGGAAGTGGACCGCCGTCGCTGCGAGCAGAACGATCACTCCCGTTTGAAAAAATGCCGGCACGGCCAGCGTGTGATACAGCGCGTAAATCCCGACGCACAGCGGGATGCAGATGTGTCCGTCGCCGACCTGCGATGAGTAGATGATGTCCGGCCGGCCCCGCCAGCCGTAGTAAAGTGCGAGGATGGCGTTTGGCACCGCCATCAACCAGCCGCTCAGCCAGCCGAGGTAGTCCTGAATGGCGCTTAGATAAGGAAAAACGCGTCAGCAATTGTACGCGAATATAACTGGATCCTTGGAGCGAGTTGTTTCAAAGTGGCGCATGAAACAAACGACTCCATTCCTCGCTGGATTTTCACATCTGCTGTCTGGCAGTCAACGC
>SIBJ01000019.1 GCA_009695195.1 Pedosphaera sp. | reverse complement strand
CGAAAAGTGGGGCCAAACCTTGACTCCTGTCGGACACCCCTTTATCACTCCTCCAGAGCGTCGCTTCGCTCCGACCACTGTCCGACAGCCCCGGAACACTGTCCGACATGAATCGGAACAGGTGTCCGACAGCATTGGGATCCGCACCGGCGTTCGGTGCAGCCGGTTTGTTAGGCGAACTGCTCATACAAGTCGGCGAAAACGCCGCCACACAGCAAAAGCTCTGAAGCCAAATATCCACAGAATAACTGCCTCCGCAGCGAACACCCCAATGAGTATCCAAAACTGCCAAGTGTCCACTGTGGCGATGAAGTGGTGTCTCTCTGTCGGGCCGCCCCAATATTCTATGCGCCCCGTAACAACGCACCAACTGCAAAGAAAAGCCAAGGCACACCCCATCAGCACTGCACCAGCAATCACGAGCAGGGGCTCGCTCTTTCTGTTACGCTTGCGGTGTCTCATACTAAGCAACGCGTGAAGTCGCCTAACGACCCAAGCTCAGCGACGGCGGCCACGAGGCGCGCCGATGGCAACCGCGACGGCCCGCCGCCGTTCGCTGCAGCGCATGGTTAGCCGTCATGGTTCTCATGGTTCTCATTGGTCTAAACTCTTCGGGTCAAAGACAACCAAATTGGTCTGCACCTCGCGAGCAATCTGGCGAGCCTCGGCAAAACTGGCGCGAAAGGAATCCGGAATGTCGGACTCCCCGAACAAAGTCTCGTAAGCTCTCGTGTGTCCGAGCAAATACATCCGGCAGCCGTTGGTGATGCTGGCAATGTCACCTCGCTCGGCATCATGAAGCACGCGCAACGAGCGTCGGATGACGAACTGTGTGCTCTCCTTCTTCTGTGCGCGCCAGCCCTGACGATAGCCGACGAAGAAGCAGGCGACCGCTAAAGCCAACAGCGGACAAGCGATTAAGAGGTCACGGGTTTTCATGTGCGCACGAATGGCGGCTAACAGTTATTAGGCCGCAGTTTGCGGGATATCAAAGTTGACACGCGGCGGGTGTAATTGAGGCTTTCGCCTGAGTCAACAAGGGTTTGGGGATTTTCTTCCGTTGAATATTGCGCCGGCAAAAGCCGCACGGCTCACTTCACCCGCGCGCTCGCCGGGTTGCTCCACGGCCCCGGCCCGTGGCCGTTCACGGCGCGGACGCGAAACCAATACTTCGCGCCCGAGGTCAAGCCTTTGACCAGACAGTTTTGAACCAGAGTAGTGTGGTGGGTCTTCTCCCCAGTCCTTGAAATGCACATCCCGCTCGGAGCGGGACTGCGCCCGGAGACGGGCGCGCTCCGGTCTCGCGTTCGGGTTTACTTTTTTCCGATTCGATAAAGGTGCGTGTCCGTGCGCAGGAAGATGGTGCCGTCCACGATGGCGGGCGTGGCGATCACGGTGCCGTCGAGCTGGTTCTCGGCGAGTTTCTCGAATTGTTTGGCGGCCTTGACCACGGTGGTTTTTCCTTCCTTGCCAAAAAAATACACGCGGCCCTCAGCGAGCAGCGGCGAGGCGAGGTGTTGTTGATTCAAGCGTTCCTGCCAGTGGGCTTCGCCGTCTTTCGTGCTCGCGCAGTTCGCCATGCCGTCGTCGGAGGTCCAAAACAGTGCGTCGCCTTGGAGCAGGGGCGAGGACATGACCGGCACCTGGCGCAGGGTTTTCCAGACGGCGTGAGTCGTGGTGACATCGCCCGCGCCGTCGACGCGGAAGGCGCAGAGTTGCGGCTTCATGCAGCCGGTGCTGAAGTACGCCACGCCGTCGCCGAACACCGGACACGAGCCGATGGAAAATCCGGTGCCGTGGCGCGCGCGCCAGAATTCGCGGCCGGTCGCCGGATCGTAGGAAACGATCCAGTGCGCGCTGGGCGAAATCAACTGTGTGCGGCCGGCGGAATTGACGAGCAGCGGGGTGACGAAAGATTTTTTCAAGTTGCCGCTGGAGGCTTCGATGGGCGGCCGTTCGGTGCGCCAGACTTGTTTGCCGGTTTGCTTGTCGAGCGCGGCGACGTATTGCGCGTCGCGCCCGTCGCGCACCAGCACGAGCAAATTCTGGTAGAGCACCGCCGAGCTGCCCGGGCCGACCTGATGATCCAAGGGCAGGCGCGTTTTCCAGACGAGCTTGCCGTTCTTCGCATTCAGGCAGGTGGTGCCGAAGGTGCCGAAGTCGCAATAGATTTTTCCAGCTTCCACCACCGGCGTGGGCGTGGCCCAACTGTTGAACCAGTGGACCGGATCCGGTTTGTCCACGTCGAAGAGTTTTGTGCGCCAAACGACTTTGCCGTCGGCGGCGTCGAGGCAGATCACTTCGAGCGAGACGTGCTCGGCGGTCTGCATGTCGTCGCTGTTGATCCGTTGGCGGACGACGCCCTGTTCGACGGCGAGCGTGAGCCAGAGGCGATTGCCCACGACGACGGGCGAGGAACGACCGCGTCCCGGCACGCTGACTTTCCAGGCGAGGTTGTTCGCCTCGCTCCACGTCACGGGAATATTTTTCGCCGGGCTGGCGCCGTCGCCATGCGGGCCGCGGAACTGCGGCCAGTTGAGTTCGGCGGCGGTGAGGCTGAGGGCGAACAACGCAACGAATACGGTTGAAAATAATTGGCGCATGGCGGGGCGTATTTGACTCGCGCGAATCTGATTTGTCGAGCCGACAGCGCGGGTAGTGCCCTAATTTAGCTGTAGGGCACGACGTAAGGAGCGCTTCGCCGAACGACTCGTCACCTCGTCGCCTACAAATTAGGGCACTACAGCGGCGCGGATTGAAATCACGGTGACGCCGACACGCGGTAATAGCGCGCGGTGAAGGCGGGAGCATTCGTGTCCACGAGTTCAAACGGACAGTTCGTGGGGTTCAAGGTGGCGACGATTTCCCAATCGGTGAAGTTGGTGGTGGCGAGGAGTGCGTAGTTGAGGCCGGTGTTGGCAAGGATTTCAAAGCGAACGATGCCGTTGGTTTCGAGCAACCAACTGGTGATGAGCGGCGGGGCGATCGGCGCGTTGGTGACCTTCACGGCGGCGAAGATTCCCTGGCTGACGTTGGTGTAAGTGCCGGAGCCGGTGGTTTCGAGTGTGAGCGCGCGGACCATATAAATATTGGTGCCGCGGGCGGCGGTGAGGTCGGTGAAGTTAGTGGTTGCGATGGGCGAAGCGGTCAGGCGATTGAAATATCCGCTCGCGCTGGTGGAGCGATAGACGTGGTAGCCGAGGCCGGCGTCCGCGGAGGGAGACCAATTCAACATGACGTTGCTCGTGCCGGCAGCAGTGAAGTTGGAAGGCGGCGCGGGCGGGAAGAGGCGCAGGGTCGGATCGCCCATGAGGGCGATGTGGATGAGGCGGAAGCTGGGGTTGATCTGATTGTCGTAGGTGCCGGGGGAATTGTTCTGGGTGAGGCGCGCGGCATAGCCGAGGTTTTCGCCAAGGCCAAGGTGATGCAGGAACCAGTGCGGGGTGCCGCCGTAAACGCAGGCGAGGCCGTTCGAAGGCGTGGCGAGCACGCCGCGCATGATGTTGTCTTCGCTGTCCCAATCGCCAAGCCAACTGCCGAGGAAGGCGACGAACGCCGTCTGGATATTCGAGGAAACCAGTTCCGCCGTGGTGGCGGTGCCGAAATTTCCGATGCCGCCGACGCGGCCGATGGAGTTGTAATCGCCGGCGTCGCTGACGTAGGACCAGAGATAACTGTTGGTGCTGACGCGCTGCAGCCAGGACTCGTCCACGTCGAGGTCAACGTTCGTGTAGCCGAACCACGCGGCGCCGGCGCGCCAGCCGGTGGCGGCGACGGCGATGCCTTCGCGCGCGTCCACGCCGTCGTGGATGAGGGCGCGGCGGTTGAGGGAGAAAAGTTTGTGGCGATACGCGTGGTCCTTGTTGAGGTATTGGCGGAGAAGTTCCTGCTCGCTGATGAACGTGTTGGTGCCGTCGGCGGCGAATTTGCCGGGCATATTGGCGAGGTCCACGCGGCCGATTTGGAGTTCGACGGGCGAGGGCGGGAAGGAGGAATCGAATTTGCCGTCGCCGGGAGTGTTCCAGTTGCGAGAGCTGACGGCTGTGGTGTTGTTGATGAAGAAGTCGCTCCAGGTGCTGGTCATCTCGGCGTAATAGACGTCGGCCGGCCACGCGCCCTTGTGGTGGTCAATCTTGTCGTCGGGCGCGATGTTGCCGGCGTAGGGGACGGGAATATGGCCGAGGAGAAACACGGCGCGGACATCGGCGAAATGATTCCAGTCGGAGAGGATGAGATTGCGGACGGAGACGACTGAGCCAGTGCGGGAAACGTCGTGGCGCAGAACGGTCCAGCCATCGCCGGCGAGGTCCTGCTGGAGGCGGGCGAGTTCGGTGGCGAGGTTGGTGGTGAAGGAATTGTCCACGAGCAGAATTACTTTTCCGCGGTCTTCGAGGAGCGGAGCGCGGATGCCCGCCCACGAATAGCCGTAGCCGGTGAGGTTGGTGGCGATTTTGACGAACTTGTATTCGTAGGTGTCGCCGAGGACGACGTTCGTGTCGGTGTAGTTGGTGGCGCCCGGGCCGAGGGCGGTGACCAGCTGGCCCCAACTGAAGGCGGTTTTGGCCTTCCGATAAACGTTGTAGCCGAGGACGGGAAAGCCCGGCGTGCCGTCGTCGAGCGGCCACGTGAAGGTGATCTGCGGCGGGCTTTCCTGCACGGTGGCGCTGGCGAGCACGGCGAAGCGCACGCTGTCGGCCAGGCTGGCCGTGGCGATCAAAAATGCCAGCGCCGGTTGCCAGACCAAAAGCGAACGGGAGAAATAATGTGCGGCGCGGGAATATTGCATGGTTGCGTGCGAAACCAATAACACTGAAGTCGCGCGCGGACAAATACGAAACGAGCGGGAACGGATTATTTTTGTGACCGCGGGTGGTGGGAACGGTTTTTCCCAACGACAGCCGGCGATTTTTTACTTGGCGAAGGAGAAACACGGGTGGAGAAAGAGAGGAGAGTTACGCGATTGGGTCGGGGGTGCGGACAGGTCACCGGTCCGGACAACGTGAAAAAAGGGTTTTTCGTTTGACCGGTTCCGTGATTTCCCGTAATCAGCACGGGCCGCTGGCCGAATTGCATTCCGGCGCGGCGGCAACTCAGTGGTGACACTCGGCAAATGTTGAACGTGAAGTCATTTCTCACGGTTGATTTTGGGGCGGGCAGTCTCAAATTGGCCGAGTTCGAGGTGAACGAAGCAGGCGGACTGCGGCTCAAGCAGTTCGTCATCAAATCGCTTGGCCTCGAAGGTTCGCAGGAAACCAAGCGCGAAGCCGTCATTCTCAAGGCGCTGCAAGACGTCATCGCCGAGCACGGCATCAAGGCGCGGGAAGTCAACGTTTGCGCGCCGGGCTTCCACGTTTTTTCCAAATTCGTCAAACTTCCGCCGGTGGACCCGAGCAAAGTCACCCAGATCATCCAATACGAAGCGCAGCAAAACGTCCCGTTCCCGCTCGCCGAGGTCGTGTGGGATTATCAGATTTTGGGGACGACGGCGGGGGGGGAATTGGAAGTGTTGCTGGTGGCGATCAAGTCGGATGTCGTCGAGGGATTGTTCCGGGTGGCGGAGGCGGCGGGGTTGAAATTGCAGGTGACGGATGTGTCGCCGGCGGCGTTGTGCAACGCGTTTCGCTTCAACTACGGCGAGCTGGAAGATTGCACGATGCTTTTGGACATCGGCGCGAAGACGAGCAACCTGCTTTTCTTCGAGAAGGGAAAAGTTTTTTCCCGCAGCATCAATCTCGGCGCGAACTCCATCACGCAGGACTTCGCCAACGAATCGAAGCTCAAGTTCGATCCCGCCGACAAGGTCAAGATTGATGAAGGCTTCGTCTCGCTCGGCGGCGCGTATGAAGAGCCGGAGAACCCGCATCAGGCCGCCATCTCGAAGATCGCGCGGCAGTTCATGACGCGCCTGCACATCCAGGTCAATCAGACGCTCCAGTTTTATCGCGGCCAGCAAGGCGGCAGCGCGCCCGCGCGTCTCTTTCTCGCCGGCGGCGCGAGCATCATGCCTTACACGGCGCAGTTTTTTGCGGAAAAACTCAACGTCCCCGTCGAATATTTCAATCCCTTCCGGGCCGTCCAGATTGATCCCGCGGTGAATCTCGAAGAACTCGCCCGCGTCGCCCACGGCCTCGGCGAAGTCGTCGGCCTCGGCCTGCGCAACCTCGCCACCTGCCCCGTGGAATTGAACCTCATGCCCGAGAGCACGCTCCGCTGGCAGAGCTTCAACGAAAAAAAACCTTACTTCATCGCCACGCTCGCGAGCCTCGTGCTGATGGCCTTTGCCGTCGGATTTATCTTCGAGAAACTGGCGGGCGTGAAGAAAGAGCAGAGCGAAAAAGTCCAGCAGGACACCACGCCGCTCCAGGGCCGCGAAACCCAGTTCAAGACCGCGAACAACCAGCTCAAAAAAGCCCAGGCCGACCTCGAACAAATCACCGGCTGGATGGAAGAACGCGCGCAATGGGTGGACCTCGTCAAAGAAATCCGCCGCGTCCTCATCAACGTCGAAGCCCTGCACAAGCGCAAGCTCGGCGTGGACACCGGCCTGTGGATCGAGGAGATCAAAAGCATCTCGCTGGTTATGGCCGATCCGAACGCGCCGTTTGCCCCGCCCGGCGGCGCGCCGGCGCCGTCGGCGGATATGCCGGGCGAGCGGGACGGTCGTTACGCCGACCCGCGCTATGCCCGCGCCGGAGTGCCCCCGCGCGCCGCCGAGGAAGCCGCCGTCCCCCAACCCGCGCCCGCCGCCGACCCCGGTGGCGCCGTCGTGCCCGGTGGCGTCCCGCCGACCGGCGTGAACACGAACGACGAATCCGTGGTGACGGTGGTGTTTCGCGGCGTGAGCCTGGACCAGATTTCGGGGAACCCGACCGCCGACAAGGAAATGGCTTTTGCCGTGCAAACGGCGCTGAAAGAAAGCCCGATCTTCGACCCGGCGAAGACCGAACTGCTCGGCGGCGACATCGTGAAGGAAGACCTGACGTTCAAATTCGGCATGGCGCTGGGCCTGAAGCCGCGGGCGAAAACACCGCCATGAAGGAAGAATTAAGAATGAAGAATGAAGAATGTAAAGACCTCCCGGGCCGGAGCGGAGTTCTTCATTCTTCATTCTACCTTCGGCCTTGAATCGAAATGGACTGGATCAAACGCAATCTGTTTTTCGTAGTCGGCGCGGCGGTGGCGCTGCTGCTGATCGTCGGCGCCGGGTTCTACACTTGGACGGGCTACAACCACAACGCCACCGAGAGCGAGAACCTCAAGGCCAAATACGCCGAGCTCAAGCGCCTCTACGAATCCAAGGACTCCCCCGGCGACGGCAAGAAAGTGGATAACATCACCGAAGCGAAGAAACAACTCGGCCAGATCCGCGACGTGATGAAAACGGCGGGCAACCGCTTCCAACCCATCCCCCCCATCGTGGTGGACGGCGTGGCGCTGACGGGTGGCGGGGTGACGGTGCAGGCGCTCTCGCGAGGAATGTCGCAGACCATCGCCCGGCTGCAAACGGAGGCGACCAACGCCAGCGTGCAGTTGTTGCAGCCCAAGTATAATTTTTCCTTCGAGCAACAGAGCGGCAAATTGAAGTTCGATCCGCGCGGGCTGGGGCCGTTGGCGGCGCAACTGGCGGAGGTGAAAGTGCTGACGGAAGTGTTGATTGCGGCGAAGGTGAACAGCTTGGAAGCCATCCAGCGCGAGCGCGTGGCGGCGGAGGATTATGCCGGGGCGACGACCGATTATCTGGAATTGAAATCCCGGACGAATGAGCTGGCCGTGACCACGCCGTATCAGATCACGTTCCGCTCCTTCACGCCCGAGCTGGCGCAGGTCTTGTGCGGCTACGCCAGTTCCCCTTACGGCATCGTCGTGAAACACGTCAACGTCGAACCCGTCACGGCCACCCCGCCGACGAGCGATCCCGGGGCCGCGCCGGTGGCGTATGCGCCGGTGGCGTATGCGCCCGTGGCCGCGCCGCCGCGCTTTGCGGCCGACAAGGGCGGCGGGCTGAACCGCTACGGCAAAGGCGGGCTGGCGGGGACGTCGCCGAATTATCCCCCGCCCGTGGCCGCGCCCGTGGCGATGGCTGCCGCGCCGAGCGGGCCGAAATCCGTGCTGAACGAGAAGCAACTGCGCATCACCCTGCTGGTGGAACTCGTGAAAATGAACCGATAACCGCGCATGGAATTCATCAAGAAACATTACGAGAAGGTGCTGCTCGGCGTGGTGCTGCTGGGGTTGGCGGCGGGAGCGGTGTTTTTAATTCTGATGATCCCGGCGGAACGGGCGGCGCAACTGGAGTTGGTGGACACGATCATCAAGAAGCCGGGCAAGCAGCTTCCCCCGCTGGACTTGGGCAAGCAGGCGGCGCTGATCGGTCACGCGGCAGGCGCGGATTGCCTTGACCTCGCCTCGACCAACAAGGTTTTCAACCCGCTCCAATGGCAACGAATGACCGACGGGAGTCTCAAGAAGATCGTTTTCGGAAACGAAGTTGGCGTGGGGGCGGTGGTCGTCAGCAAGATCACTCCGCTTTACACCATCATCACGCTCGACTCTGCGACCATGACCGCCGATGGCAGCGCGCGTTATCTCATCGGCGTGGAACGCGAAGCGGCGGCCAAGGTTTCGCAGCGCGGGAAGAAACAGGCCGGCGCCACGCTCAATGCGAAGACGGAAACATTTGTCATCCGCGAGGTGAAAGGTTCGCCGGACAATCCCACGGAACTCGTCCTCGAGATGAACGACACCGGCGACCGGCTGCCGCTCTCGAAGGAAAAACCGATCCGTCGCGTGGATGGTTACATGGCGGATTTCAACTACCCGCCCGAGTTGAGCAAGAAATGGAAGGACCAACGGGTCGGCGCCGGTGCTCCCGGCATGCTGCCGATCACCATCGCGGGGGAATCCTACATTGTCGTTGCCATCAACAAGAACGAAGTTGTATTGTCCGCGCGATCGAACAATAAGAAAACACCCAGACCGTACAGCCCGGCGCCTTGAGTGTCGGAATTATTATTTTTCAGCAACCGAAGTGAACCATGACTAAAGCAGCCTCCCTCTCCATCGGATTGGTCGTCCTGTGTGGGACCATCGTCATCGGCCGGGCGCAAACCTCGCCCACCGATGTCGCCATCAAGGAATCGGCCCAGCGGACGCACGACACCATGTTGCTCCAGAAAAAACTTCTGGAGGCCAGGGCCGCGGAGGCCCGCAAGGACCTCCCCGCCGCCGCCAAACTTTACGAGGACTCCTACAAGCTCGCGGAGAGCGTCGGCGACGCTTCGATCCCGACCGAGAAGGCCGCGACCATCGCCGGCCTGACCAGCGTGAATCTCGAAATGGCTCGCGCGGCCCAAAAGGCCGGTGAACATCAAGACGTCAAGAAGCTCGTCATTCGCGTGCTCAAAGTGGACCCCCAGAATGCCACCGGACTGGCGTTGCAGAAGGAGAACAACCGGGCGCTGGAAGCACAGAAAGGCCAGGTGGCCAGCCCTGATGTTCTCGAAAAGATTCCGGCGATCATGAAGGAGAGAATTGACACCAGCACGCACATCCGCAACGCCCAGGTTTACCTTGAAATGGGGAAGGTGGAAGAAGCCGAGCGCGAACTGCACGAAGCCCAAAAGATTGATCCCGACAACAGCACCATTTTCTTTTATCTGAACCGGGCCAAGGAAGCCCGGTTTGGCGAAGCCATTCGCCGCCGGGAGGACAGTTCCAAAAATGTTCTGCTCAAGGTCGAGGATGACTGGACGCCGCCCAACAAGCGCAGCGCGTTGCCCGTGCCTAATCCGTACGCCACGAACAAGCTCTCGCACGTCGGCCCCGGCCGGCAGTTGATTGAAACCAAACTCGAATCCATCCGGCTCGACTCGGTAAAATTCGAGGGCCTGCCGTTGAGTGAAGTCATCATCATCTTGAGTGAGGAAGCCCGCAAACGGGATCCCATTCACAAGGGAATCAACTTTTTCATCAATCCCAACTCCGCCGGCGCGGGGGCCGCGGCGGCACCGTTGATTGACCCGGCGACGCAACTTCCCGTTCCGGCTGCGCCGCAGGAGGCCGTCGAGATCGGCACGTTGCCCATCAAAATCATGCCGGCGCTGACGGACATGACGTTGCGGGACGTGCTGGACATTGTCTGCCTGGCGGCGACCACGCCAATAAAATACTCGGTCAAGGAAGCCTACATCGAGTTTTCCTTGCGCGGGCCGGAGGCGTTGCAACTGGTGTCGCGCCATTTCAAGGTTGACCCGAATACGTTCATTCAAGGGCTTGAAAGTGTCGGCTCCTTCCCGGTGGGCGACATCGGCAGCGGCGGCGGTGGCGGCGGTGGCGGGGGTCAAGGCGGCGGGGGTGGAAGTCGCGGCGGCGGTGGTGGGGGTGGCGGCGGGGGTCAAGGCGGCCAGGGGAGCGGGAGCATCGGGGTGCCGCGGGTGAATGTGGCGGGCAACGCGGGTGGCGGTAACCAACAACAACAAGGCGGCGGCGGCGGCGGGGGCAGCGGCATCCGGGGCGTGACGCGCACGAACTCGATGGAAGAAGTGACGGCTGCGGTGCGGAATTTTTTCAATGCGCATGGGATCAATCTCGATCCGTTGTTGGGGAAGACGCTGGTGTTCAACGATCGGGCCGGGGAGCTTTGGGTGCGGGCGACGTTGCAGGAGTTGGACACGATCCAGGACATGATCGAGGTGCTGAACATTGTGCCGCATCAGATCAGCATCAAGGCGAAGTTCGCGGAGATCACGCAGACGGATACGCGGGCGTTGGGGTTTGATTGGTATCTGGGGAATTTCCTGATCGGTGGCGGGTCGGCGTTGGGGTCGGCGGGGACACAGCCGACGTTCAATGGGTTGCCATCGGCGGCGAATCCGGCGGGGAGTTTTCCGGGGTTGGCGACGGCGGCGAGCGGGCTGTTGCCGGCTGGGGATACGCGGACGCCGGCGTCGCTCTCGGATGGGTTGTTGACGGGTGCGTTGCGGAATCTGGCGAACGCGCCGGCGGTGGCGAGCTTCACGGGGATTTTGACGGACCCGCAGTTCAAGACGGTGATCCGGGCGATGGAGCAGCGGGACGGGGTGGATTTGTTGAATGCGCCGGAGGTGATGACGCCGAGCGGGCGGCAGGCGCAGATTCAGGTGGTGGATATCCAGACGATTGTGACGGGGACCCAGACGGGTCAGAATTCGGGCGGCGGCGGCGGGAACACGGTGACCGGGGGTAATCAGGGCGGCGGCGGGGTGGGTTCGACGATTGATTATCCGACGGAGGGGGTGCCGTTCGGTTCGACGTTGGATGTGATTCCTTACATATCGTCGGATGGTTATACGATTCAGATGAGCATCATTCCGACGATCACGGAGTTCGTGGGTTACGATGATCCGGGGCAGTTTGTGCCGCAGGCGCAATCGGTGAGCAGCAGCGGGGTGAGTTTGCCGATTCGGGCGCAGTTGCCGTTGCCGCGCATCCGGGTGCGGCAGGTGACGACGAGCGCGATTGTGTGGGACGGGCAGACGGTGGTGCTCGGGGGTTTGATTTCGGAGGATGTGACGCGGCTCAAGGACAAGGTGCCGGTGCTGGGGGATTTGCCGTGGGTCGGGAAATTTTTCCGGAGCGAATCGTCGCAGACAAAGAAAAAGAATCTGGTGATCTTTGTGACGCCGACGATCATTGATCCGGCGGGGAACCGGTTGCATGTGGACGGAGAGATGCCGTTCGATGCGAACACGATTCCGCCGGGACAGACGCCGGCGTTTGACAAGAAATGAAGAATGTAAAATGAAGAATGAAGCGGCCAGTTCCGGGCGCGACCGACGGGATTTATTTAATTCTTCATTCTTAATTCTTCATTCTTAATTTGTATGTTGTTGATTGTTGATGGCCACGCTTACGCGTATCGCGCGTTTTACGCGATTCGTTCGTTGCGGTCGCCGACGGGCGAGGCGACGAATGCGATCTTCGGCTTCATCAAGATGCTGGGGAAGCTGCGGGCGGCGTTGGCGCCAAGGTTTGTCCTAGTGGTGTGGGACGGGGGGCTGAGCGAGGCTCGACTGGCGGCGTTGCCGGAATATAAGGCGCAGCGGCCGGCGATGCCGGCGGAGTTGGGGGCGCAGATTGATGAGATCGTGGGTTATCTCGGGGCGGCGGGGGTGGCGTCGTATTGTCGCGACGGGGTGGAAGCGGATGATTACATCGCGTGTGTGGCGCGGCGGGCGGCGCGGGCGGGGTTGGACGTGGTGATCGCGAGTGCGGACAAGGATTTTATGCAGTTGGTCACTCGGGAGTGCGGAGTGCGGAGTGCGGAGTGCGGAGTGGAGAGCGCGGAATCTGAAAATTCCGCACTCCGCACTCCGAGTTCCGCACTTGGAAAGGTTGGTTTGTTCAATCCGAACGACAAGTCGGAGACGGTCTGGGGCGCGGCGGAGGTTCGCGCGAAGGCCGGTGTGAATCCGGAGCAGATCGTGGACTGGCTGGCGTTGATCGGGGATAGCGTGGACAACATTCCGGGCGTGCCCGGCGTGGGGCCAAAGACGGCGACGGATTTGTTGAATGAGTTCGGGACGGTGGAGGAGTTGTATCGGCGGCTGGGCGAGGTGAAGTCGGAGCGGCTGCGCGGGGCGTTGGCGTCGAGTGAGGCGGTGGTGCGGCGCAACGTGGAGTTGGTGCGGTTGCAGGATGATTTGGAATGTGATTTTGTGGCGGATGAGTTGGTGCCACGGGCGGCGGATGTGGATGGTTTGCGGGAGCGGTTTGAGCGATGGGGTTTCCGCGGGATGCTGGCGGAACTTGAGGCCGGGTCCAAAGACCAAAAGCCAAAGGCCAAAGTTCAAAGTCTAAAGTCAAACGGAAGCCCGACTTTAGACTTTGGACCTGAGACTTTAGACTCAACGGTTCAGGCGGTTTTGCTTTAGGAATGTGAAGTGAAAAAAATAATTTCAAAGTTGTGGCGGAGAAGCGCGGCGCGAACACTCGGCCTCGCGGCGGCGGCGTTGCTCGCGCCGGCGGCGGCGTTCGGGCAGCAGGATTTCGCGACGCAGGGCGGCGAGTTCGGCGTCACGGGGACGCTGCTCGGCGACCAGGTTTATCCGGATGTGAGCGTGCGCACGAGCGGCGGCATCATGGTCTGGCAGGACAACGCGACGGATGGCAGCGGGCTGGGCATCAGCGCGCAGCGGCTGGACAGCAGTTTTTCGGCAACGTTCAGTTCGTTCCGCGTGAACCAACAGGGCGCGAACGATCAGAATCGCCCGCGCGTGGCGCTGTTGAACGACGGCGGCGCGGTCATCGTGTGGCAGGGCGGTCCGCAGGGTTTTCAAAAAATTTACGCGCGTTTCCTTTCGTCGAGCAACACCTGGGCGACCGGCGACCTCCTCGTCAACACGCACACGAACGGCTCGAAGGTGAATCCGGCGGTGGCGGTGCTCACCGGCGGCAACGTGATCGTGACGTGGGGCTCCTTTAATCAGGAAGGCACGAACACGTTGCAGGGCGTCTATGCGCAGATGTTCTCGCCCGCGGGCGTGAAGATCGGCGGCGAGTTTCGTGTGAACCAGACGACGCCGTTCAACCAGCGCACGGCGGCGGTGGCGCCGTTGAGCGATGGACGCTTTGTGGTCGGCTGGGTTTCCGAGCAGCAACGGTTTGAAAACAGCGTGGATATTTACGCGCGCATTTACAGCGCGGCGGGAGTGGCGGCGGGCGGCGAGTTTCTCGTCAACACCACCACCAATATCACCGGCTACCCGAGTCTCGCCGGTTCCTCGGACGGCGGTTTCCTGGTGGCGTGGTCGGAGCGCGATCTGCTCAGTCACAGCAACAGTTGGGACATCGTCGCGCGGCCGTTCACTGGCGGCGGCGTGGGCGGCACGGTGCGGTTTGTGAACACGACGCGCTACGGCGACCAGATCGGGCCGCGCGTGAGTGCGATTGGGAATGATTATCTGGTGGTCTGGATGAGTCTGGCGCAGGACGGGTCGCGCGAAGGCGTGTATGGCCAATTTCTCCGCGGTGACGGCTCCTTGGCGAACAGCGAGTTTCGCGTCAACACCACGACGGTAAGCCAGCAGATGCATCCTGCGGTTTCGTCGGACAGCATTGGACGGTTTCTCGTCGTCTGGACGGGATTCGTGGGCGCGCCCGGCAATTTTGATTTGTTCGCGCAACGGTACGCGTCCACGACCCAGCCGTTGCCGACGCCGGATTCGCCGTTCGTTTCCGTGTTGAGTTCCAACGCGCTCAGCGTCGCCTGGCCGGCGCTGGCCGGATTCACGGTGTCGAACTACGAAGTTTATGCCGATGGCGCGGCGACGCCGACGGCGATGGTGACGAACACGATGTGGAATATGACCGGCCTCACGGCGAACAGCACGCATCGGTTCCGCCTCGCCTTTGTGCTGGCCGATGGCCGGCGCTCGCCGCTCTCGGGCGAGACCACCAACACCACCTACGGCACGCTCGTCTATGGCGGCATCCCGTACGACTGGATGGTGCAAAACTTTGGCTACGACATCTTCAGTTGGCCCGCGCCCACGGCGGACACGGATGGCGACGGCGCGACGACGATGCAGGAATTCCAGGCGGGCACGAATCCGCTGGACGTGAACAGCGTGTTGCGCATCCGGCTGCAACGCACGCCGCAGGGACTTTATCTGAATTGGAACACGCAACCCGGCCTGATGTATCAGGTCATTACGACCACCAACATGGCCGCGTGGTCGAACCTGGGCGGGCCGCGGTTCGCCGCGGGCTATCTGGACTCGATGTATCTCGGCTTCGGCAACCGGGGCTTTTACCGCGTGGTGCGATTGCGTTGATGAAATTTTGTATGCTGCGATTCCTGAAAAGATTTTCGTGGGTGGGCGTGCTGGCGATGAGTCTGTTGCCAACGGCGGCGTTCGTGTTCCAAGGGCCGAACGCAAGTGGTTCGCCGAATGGAGCGGATTCGTTTGAAGTGCCGTCGATCGGATACAACGCAAATAATCTATACGTTCCCGATACGTCGCAGACCGGCCCCAAAAACATAGGCGAGGAGTATCGCCGCAACATGCCTGTCCTCTATTATTCGTTTGACCAAAACTTCCTGGACTACTTCGGCTCCAACGGAATAGTGGCGGTGGACGCTGCCACCGCAGTATTCAACAGCCTGACCAACGTTTCGCAATATAGCGCGGACCTATCTGAGTTCCCGTTGGAGTCTGCGGCGCAGAACTACCAGGCGCAGGCACTCGGCCTTAGCGATCTGAAGTCCCAAGTCATGGCGCTCCTGGTCGAGCAATTGGGACTCGCCAATCCGAATCGCTACGTGTGGACGCTCTACTCGCGCTTTCTTGGCAATCCGCCGCCCTGTCCCGACGGCATGGGCTACTACGTCATCCAACGGAACTTCGAAATCGTGCCTTCCACGCTGGATCAGTTTCAGTACTCCAGCTATGTCAACGGCGCGTTGTTCAGTTACGCGATTACCGAGTATTGCGCCTTCACCCCTCCCCCATTTGGGCCGTTGCTGGCAGACGCAGTCGAGATTCCCGTGGATCCGCTTACGCAGTTGACGGCTGTCGCCGCCAATATACCGATTCCCATCCTGCTTCCAGTCGGAGGAGCTAACTTGCTGGTCTTCTCCTCCTCGCTGCCGTCGGGTGGCTACTTCAACGGTTTAACGCGCGATGACGTGGCCGGGCTGCGGGCGCTGATGCGAACCAACAATATGAATGTGGAGAGCGCCGGCCCGGGCACGACCGTGGCGGCCACCAATTTCAACAGCAGTCAGTTGTTGTTCACTTCCAATCTCACGCTACTGGTCAATCAGGCGTTGACCAACGACGCGGCGACCCTGCTCGGATTGTATCCGGGGCTGGTGGTTTCGAGCACCACGCCGATCTTCACCAATCTGGTGACGACGAACGTCGCTTTCTATTTCACCAACCTGCCGTGGTCACCCGCCGGCAGCCCGGCCACGCTGGTCTTTTCCACCAACCAGACGACGAACGTGGTGACGTGGTTTTCACACTCGTTCGCGAACGTGGTGACGAACACCTACTACACCAACGGATTCATCACGGTCCTGACCACCAACGTCACCCCCCCGCCGTATGCGCCCCCGGGCGTCTTCGTCACCAACGTCACGGCGACGACGCTGTTCACCAATTTCATCAACGGCGACTATTTTATTCTGCCCGCGAACTCGGACTGCGGCGTCTCCATCGTCAATACGCAACTGGTTTCGGTGTTCAACCTGACCAATACTCCGGTCGTGGCGACGAATGCCACCGGCACCACCAACGTCGCCCCGGAACAATTCTCCCAGAGCTTGGTGTTCTATTTTACCAACCGGGTTTTTGTGATCCACCCGGTCCCATGCCTCGCCGCCGCAGTGTCCTTGCGTCAAGGCATCGAGCGTGTCCAGTTTGTCCGGCGGGATTTTGACTCGCTGATTGGACAGTTTTACGAACCGATCACGAACCAGTACACGTTGATCGTCGTCACCAACAGTGCCTTGCAGCCCCAGACTGTTTTTCGCCGCGTTACTCAACCGGATATTTTGTTCACCGCCCAGAATCTGACCTCGGTAAACACCGACGGCGGGCTGACTGCGGACTTTACGCGAAGTCTCAACTTCAACACGGCGAACGCGTTGCCCAATCTGGCCGGCCCCGGCACCATCGAGCCGAACACCACGATAACATTCAACAAGGTCGCCCCGTTCTATCTAAATGAACAAGTCGCCCCCGGTTTCGCTCCCTTCTTGGATCAACTGACGGCGGTGTCGCAGTTGATTTGGAGTTCGTTCGACGGTACGACCAACGCGCCGGTGGTTTATCCGAACGGCACGAGCATCCAGAATCTGGAGAATCAGGTGTTGATCTTGATTTCTCCCCTGACGCTTTCGACCGGCAGGGTTGCCGTGGCTTACAGCCAGACTTTCACCGTCACCGGCGGATCGTCGCCGTACACCTGGTCGTTGGCGCCGGGCACACCCGCTCTGCCTCCGGGATTGAACCTGTCGGCGGGCGGAAACCTCACGGGCACGCCGACAGTGGCGGGGACTTATGATATTGTGGTCCGGTTGACGGACGGCGGCGCGCGAACGGTGGACCGGCCGTACGCCATCACGATCACCAACCCATGAACCCCAGCCGCTCGAACAATTTTGGAAGCGTTATGAAGTGCAAGTTACTTTCCGGCCTCGTGGGTCTGGCGTTGGTGGCGCGGGCGTCCGCCCAGACCGCCACCTACTACGTCAACGACGGCGTCGTCACCACGCCGCCGCAGATTGACGCGCTGAATTTCATCAACAACGGCACGTTCAGCTTTTTCCTCGGCAGCTTCGCGCTCCCGTACCAGACGGCGAACACGATCACCTCCACCAATCGCGGGCTGATGGAATGTGATTCGGGTTTCCGGTTCGACAAGTATTCCACCGCGACCGGGCTCCACTCGCCCGCTTCGAACTGGGTCAACCAGACCACCGGCACCATCAATTGCGGCGTCAATACCAACCTCATCTTCTTCATCGGTCCGTCCACGCTCACCGGCTCAAAATGTCTGGTGACGGCCTCGAACATCATCAATCGCGGCACGATCAATGTCGCTTCGGATGGTCTCACCAGTTTCAAAGGCGCGTCGGTGGACCTGTCGCGCGGGTTGGTCGGCCAGCAACCGTCCACCTTCACCAGCGCGTTCGGCTCCCGCTTCGACGGCTACTGGGGATTCGGCGACGTGACGGAAAATCCGGCGCAGAGTTTTGGGACGTTTGCATTCGCACCGGCGCACTGGGTCACCAATCGTTATTATCAGTCGTTGCAAACCTCGCTCTTCCTCAGTCCGGCGACACCGTACTCGCTGGACGTCATCACGGGGCCCTCGAACCGGGTTGTGTCGGCCGTCTTCATTCGGAACTTTAACCCGGCGTTCTCCAACAACGTTTATTTCGGAGGCCCCGGCGGGATCGTCACCGTGGAGTGGGTCTGGGTGCAGACGAATTTTCTGACCGATGTCGTGTCCACGAACCGCATGGTCCTGCAGGATTCCTTTGGCGCGCGGACCAATTTTGCGCTGGGGCGCACCGGCACGGCGGCCCCGAGCACCGGCTCGGCCGCTTCCTTCACGCCGACGAATTACTTGTTCGGCAGTTCGTTCTTTGGCTTCGGCACCCCGGCGCCCACGGGGCTTCCGCCGGGCGGGTTCAACAACTCGAACACCACCAACGAATACACCGCCTACCAGGCCATCTTCTCCGGCAGTTCGAGTCTGATCGGTGAAGTCGCGAACCAATCCTTCAGCCAGCTTCCGGGCCGGATTGAGATTGACGCCAGCAAATACCTCGACCTGAACCGCGCCCGGCTCGGCGCGTTGAATTTCCTCTCCATCAAGGCCACCAATCATTTCGCCGGCACCGTGCTCGCGCGCATCGCCGCGCCGTTCGCCTCGATGGATTTGAAAACCACCAACGGCATGCTCGTCATTTCCAATCTGATGCTGCCGTCCGTCCCGCGGCTCGAAGGCACAGTGGACCTGTTCAGCGCCCGCTGGACCAACGTGGATGCTTTCAACTTCACCAACCGTTACCACGTGTTGCTCGTGAACAGCGCGCTGTCGCCCAGCACCGTGCCGCAATTCCAGGAATTGAATTTGCGCAGCACGAACGTCATCATCAACGATGTGCTGAACGTCTTCTCCAATTTCATGAGTGAGGCCGAAAGCCTGACCGTCGCCTCGAATAGCCCGGGCGCCGACAACATCGCCGGCCAGATCAACCTGCTCTACGGCGGAATTCTTTGGCCCGCTGCGACGCCGCGCCTGCGCTATCTCACCAACGAAGGCGTGATCTCGACCTTGAACGCCGCGTTCCTCGGCGGCTCGCGCACGCAGCCCTTCTTCAGCACCAACTACAACGAACCCTACGAGGCATTCGTCAATCGCGGCAGCGTCAGCGACCAGGGCAGTTTGATCTGGGCAAAATATTTTGAGAATCGCGGCGCGTTCCTGTGTGGCAACGGCTCCTTCGCGCTCGAACAGTGCCGGACGGGTCTCTTCTCGGGCGGGATTATTTTGGCCACGTCCGGCGACGTGGCGATCAACAGCGGCAGCCTCACGATCAGTAATCACGGTATTTCGGCCGGTCGCTCGCTCGCTTTGTCCGCCACCAACCTGCTCACGGACACAGGCGTGACCAACGGCAATTCGTGGTCCGTGGGCGACGGCTTCAACCTCACCGCGCGCGCGGTCGCCGGCGATTTGCTCGGCACGACGATCTACAGCGTCGCGCCGTACAACGGCGAGGTGGTCAACTTGTGGGCCGGACAGGATCGCGGGTGCAACTCGACGGGGTACACGAACAACACCGCGCTCGGGAAGGTGATCCTTGATGGCGGGCAGTTCAGCCAGCACACGTTCACCGGCACCGGCACGAACAACGCGCTTTACGTTGATTACCTCGAACTGCGCAACTACATGACCAACCGCGACGGCGGCGGCAACTTCCTCGGGATTCAGTTGGACCCGAACATGAAGATTTATTTCGCCCAGGCCGTGGCCAATGGCGTTTCCATCGCGGAGAAACTGGACGGCAAGAATGGCGGCCGGTTCTGCTGGGTGAGCGAGTACGCGGGCTACAATTCCTCGACGAACGTGATTTATCCCGACGGCACGACGAATCTCTTCAACACCGCGCTGGTCACCAGTTGCAACCTCGATTCCGACGGCGACGATCTGGTGAACTGCGCCGACCCCACGCCGATCCCGCGCGCGCAAGACCTGGCGCTGAGCTTGTCGCTGGTCAAGACGCCCGCGCTCAAGGCGCAGCTTTCGTGGCAGACCTGGCCCTATGCGCAGAACTACGTTTATTACAAGACGAGTTCGGGCAGCACGAACTGGCTGACGCTGACGAATTTTGTTTCCGGCCCGGCCGGCGGACCCGTCTCGGTGCAGGATCCGGTGAATCCCTCGAACCCGCGGTTTTACCGCGTGCGGGTGGATCCGTATCATCCGTGATGGGTGCTGTTCGGAGCGGGAGTTTTTTCGGTCGCGTGCGGGATGGACGCGGACCGGGGCGAAAAGTTTTTTTGCGGATTTGTTTTATGAGAAGATTACGAGAAGCTGCGCCAGTGCATTGCTGGCGGGCGATGAAGATGCTTGGCGGACTGCTGGGTCTGGCTCTCGCCGGAGGCCTGGCCTCGGCCCAGCCACTGAACGATAATTTTACCAACGCCTTGGTACTCGTTGGTCCGAACGGTTCCGTCGTCGGCAACAATACCGGCGCGACCCGCGAGACCGGCGAACCCGCACATGGTCAACCGGTCAACAGCGGCGGCGCTTCCATCTGGCATCGTTGGACGGCACCCGCGGACGGATTGATTCAGTTCGACACCGAGGGCAGCGGCATTGACACGCTCCTCTCGGTTTACACGGGCAACAGTCTGAACAGTCTGACGTTGGTGGCCGGCAACGACGACGTCAATCCGGCGAACGGGGACTTCACCAGCCAGGTCATCTTTAACGCCGTCAATGGCACGGATTATTTCATCGCGGTGGACGGTTTTAACTTTGGTGGCGGAGCGGACGAAGGACAGATCATCCTCAACTGGGGCAGCCCGATTGCCGGCAGCGGCGGGACCAATATCTTATCTGGGGAATTTCAGTTGGCTTCAGGCCGGCGGAATCTTTACGTCGTCAGCGAGAACGAATCCAACTTCGCTCTGGACCCGGCCGTTGCTGCTTGGAGCGTTCCCGCGCGCGTCACCGTCACCCGCCTGCAAGGAGCCAACGGGCGTGTCAATGTGGACTTCTCGGTGACGAATTTGTCCTACACGAATATCTTCATCACGAATTATTACGGCACGAATATTCTCATCACGAACGACATTCCCGGCACGGGGGTGTTCTTCACGAATGTTTACCTGACGAACGTCGTCGTGACCAATTTGTTCCAGAACTACACCTACTATCTGGCGCAACCCTATCACTATTTTCCCATGACGTTTGGCCGGTTCATCGGGGTCACGAACGAAAACGGCAACATCACCAGCAACAGCTTTTCCATTCCCGCGCCCACGAATTTTCTCTGCGTCAACTTGACCAGCGTCACAAACATCCTGAGCACCAATCCGCCTTCGACCCTCACCATCCGGAGCAACCTCTTTTGTGTCTCCACGACCACCACCAGCATTGATCCCTCGGCGGTGCCGAACACAGATTACAGCGCGACCAGCGGCACGCTGTCGTTTGATGACTACCAGATGAGTGCCGACTTTTTCGTGAGTGTGTTTTCCGGCCCCGGCCCGCACACGGCCACTTACGGACCGGCCACCCCGCACGTAAACCGGGTGCTGCTGATCACCATCACCAACGCCGCGCTGGACCCGCTCGAATCCACCAACCTCTCGCCGCCCACCATCAATCCGATTCTAAGCACTGCCTTGATGAACGTGATGGAAAACGACATTGGTGGCGCAAACAATTTTCGTGGCCGCGATGCCTTTCCCTCGGAACCCGTCATCAACTTTGAACGCGCGACTTTCCGCATCAACGAAGGCGGCGCGAACGCCACGGTTTATGCCGTGCGCAGCGGCACGAACGTCGGAGTGGCCCAGGCTGGGTTTAGAATTGATTTTGGCCCGTCCGCAAATCAATACAACGGCTTCCCGCTCCAGGCCGGGTCCGATTATGCGACACCCGGTGTCGACTTCAACTCCGTGACTGGCACGGTTGCCTGGGCAGCCAACGACTTTAATTCGAAGCCGATCACCATCCCGATTTTCGACGACAACCTTGTGGAGTTTAACGAAGACATGTTGTTGGAGTTGACGCCCGGCCCGAACACCCAGGTCGGGAACATCAACACGGCCAACCTTACCATTCTCGCCGAGAACGCGATTGGCGCCGAGCAACCCGCGGGCGCGGCGGATTTGACCCACAACATGGACAACTCGGCCAGCACCGTGCCGCCGTTCATGGCCACGCCCGGCGCGAACAACAGCGTCATGGCGCTCGTGGTTCAGGCGGACGGAAAGACCGTCATCGGTGGCGACTTCACCGGTTTCGACTCCACACCGCGCAATCGCATTGCGCGTTTGAACAATGACGGCTCGCTCGACACCGGCTTCCTGCCGTCGCCGCCGAACACGGGTGCGAACGGATTTGTGGCCGCGCTGGCATCGCAATCGGACGGCAAGATCATCGCCGGCGGCAACTTCACCTCCTTCAACGGGAACAGTCGCAACCGCATTGTCCGTTTGAGCACCTCGGGTGCGGTGGACGCCAGCTTTAATCCGGGGCTGGGTGCCAATGCCACGGTGTGGTCGGTCGTCCTGCAGTCCGACGGGAAAATCCTGATTGCGGGCGAGTTTACTTCGGTGGGAACCTCCACCCGCAACTACGTCGCGCGCTTGAATACGAACGGCGTTGTGGACGCGACGTTCGATCCCGGCGTCGGCCCAGACGGCATCGTTAATACTTTGGCGGTGGATGGCACCGGCAAAATCATCATTGGCGGCGACTTCACAACCGTCGCCGGCCAGAGCCGTCTCGGAATCGCGCGTTTGAATTCCGACGGCACCTTGGATCCGTCGTTCAACCCCGGCGCGGGTGCGGACGGCTCGGTCTATTCCGTGGCGACCGTGGCAGGCGGGAAAGTGCTCGTGGGTGGTGCCTTCAGTCATGTGGACATTCGCGACCGTCGCGGCATCGCACGGTTGAACAGCGACGGATCGCTGGACACTACGTTCGATCCCGGGGATGGGGCGGACAACGTGGTTTACACCGTGACGACGCAATCGGACGGGAAGATTCTACTCGGCGGGTTGTTTTACTCGATCAACGGCACGCGGCGCGTGGGCATCGCGCGGTTGCGGGCCGATGGCGTGGTGGACACCGATTTCATGGACACGGCGTACAATCAATTCGCCGGACTGCCCAATCACTACCACGATCCCAACGTTATCAACGGTACCTTGTATCCGATCATTAACACCCGGAACTTCGTGTTTGCGCTGGGCGTCGAGGCCAGTGGCAACATCATGATCGGCGGCGGCTTTCTGCGGGTCGGCGGCGGGCCCACGCGCAATTCGATGCGCTCTCGGAGCAACGTGGCCCGCCTGGTCGGCGGCTCGACTCCCGGGCCGGGCAACATCGAGTTCGCCTATGACACCTACAGCATGGATGAGAACGGAACCTTTATTTACGTCTCGCTCGTGCGCACCAACGGCAACCTCGGCATCATCGGCGCGAACTTTGGCGTCAATTACTCGCCGGCGGGTCCTGGTGCCGCCAGCACCAACGACCTGACCCTCAATCCATTGCTGGCCAACCCGTATTGGAACACGGCCTGGCCTGCTTCCTGGATGCGGAGCGACGGCACCTTTGGGCCTAACTTCGGAACGTTGCCGGTGGCCCTCGGCTCCGCCGATGTGAAGGTGACGGTGAACGACAACACGAACATTGACGGAAACCGCACCGCAGAATTTCAGCTCGCCACACCCACCGGCACGGACTTGTTCCTTCTCGGTGGCGAAAACATCCCACTGGGTGCCGCGCTTGGGAAACGGTTTTCCACGATGACGATCGTGGACAATGATTTCAAACCGGGCACGCTCGGGTTCAGTTCGCCCACTTACTCCGTCAACGAGGGCGTCACCACGGCCACCATCAATGTAACGCGCACCAACGGCGCCAACGGCGCGGTCACCATTCAGTACGCCACGGTCGCCGGCGGATCCGCCACCGCCGGATCCGATTACACCGCGCGCTCGGGCACCCTGACGTTCGCACCCGGTCAAACCAACAAGACCTTCACCGTTCCCATCCTCGACGACAGTACGGTCGAGTTCGACGAAACGATCAACCTGCAACTGTTCAACCCCGGCGGCGGCGCGGTCGCAGGCCTGACCAACGCCACGCTCACCATCGTTGACAACGACTTCAGCGCGGGCCGGTTGAACTTCAGCTCGGCCACCTACACCACGAACGAGAGCGCACACTTCGCCCTCGTCGCCGTCACCCGCACCGGCGGCAACCTTGGCGCCGTCACCGTCCAGTTTGCCACCAGCAACGGCACCGCCGTTACGACGGCGGACTACATCGGCGTCACCAACACGCTGACCTGGACGAACAACGACATCACTCCGAAGGTCGTCGCGATCCCGCTTGTGGACGACAATCTGATTGAGTCGAACAAAACCGTGAATCTCCGGCTGTTCGGCGCGACGTTGAACAACCTCTCCGAGCCGCAGGTGCTTGGTGCCACCACCAACGCCACGCTCACCATCCTCGACGACGACCTGCGCGGTCAGGTTCGGTTTACGGCGGTCACGAACTTCATCAACGAAAACGGGGGCCAGGCGTTTATCACCGTCGTTCGCACCGGCGGCGCCGCTGCGTCCATTTCAGTGAACTTCTCCGCCACCAATGGCACGGCGGTGGCAGGAATTGATTTCACCGCCACGAACGGCACGCTCGTCTTTGGCCCCGGCGAAGTGAGCAAAACCTTCACCGTACCTGTCACGGACAACATTTCGCAGGACCTCCCCCGGTTCATCACCCTTTCGCTGGGGAGCGCTTCGCCGACGAACGGCCTCGGCGCGCCCAGCGCGGCGATCCTGAACATCATTGACAACGAGTCGTTCAACGAACTGCCCGGCTCGCTCGATACCGCTTACAATTCGGGGGCTGGCTTCAACAACGCCGTGCAAACGCTCGCGCTCCAGAGCGACGGAAAACTCCTCGCCGCGGGTGACTTCACCGTGGCCAACGGCATCGGCCGCACTCGCATTGCCCGCCTCAACACCGACGGGTCGCTCGACGTGAAATTCCCGCTCGGCGGCGGAACGTCGGGCGCGGATGCCACAGTTCGCGCCATGCTTCAGCAGACCGATGGGCGCATCGTGGTCGGTGGCGATTTCACGAACATCAACGGAATTGCGCGCGGTCGCATCGCCCGGCTGAATCTCGATGGATCGCTGAATGAAACCTTCGACCCGGGTTTCGGCACCGACAATCCGGTGTTCGCCGTCGCGGAAACCTTCGTCGGTGAGGACCGGAAGCTTTTGATCGGCGGTGCCTTTACCGTCGTCAGCGCGACGCCGCGCAACTCGATTGCGCGCCTCAACGAAGACGGCAGCGTGGACGGCGGATTCAATCCGGTGCTGGGCGCGAACGGGATCGTCTATGCGATAGTGGTTCAGGCGGACGGCAAGGCGATCATCGGCGGCGACTTCACCTCGGTCAACGGCACCGCCCGCAACCGCGTTGCGCGCCTCAACCCCGACGGTTCGGTGGATCTCTCATTCGATCCCGGCACTGGTGCGGACGGGGCTGTCCGCGCGCTGGCCATACAGCTTGACGGACGCATTGTGGTCGGCGGCTCCTTCACCAATTTCAACGGCTCGGCGCTGAACCGGTTCGCGCGGCTGGATTCCAGCGGTTCATTGGATGCCACATTTACTCCGGGTCTTGGCGCCGACGACACAGTTAATGCCATCGTTGTCCAGCCGGACACGCGCATCATTCTCGGCGGCCAGTTTACCCGTTGCAACGGCGTCACGCGCGGTCATCTCACGCGGCTGAACAACGACGGTACGGTTGATCCCAGCATCAACTTCGGCGCCGGTGCGAACAACTTCATTGCGGCTGCGGTTGTGCAAACTGACGGCAAGATAATCATCGGCGGCGGCTTCACCGAATATGACGGGACGCCGAAGCAACGGCTGGCCCGGATTTATGGCGGCTCGATTGCCGGCTCCGGCACCCTTGAATTCACTTCCGCCAACTACTCCGTAGCGGAAAACGGCACTAACACTACGATCACCGTCCGTCGTCGCGGTGGCACGGCCGGCCAGCCGCTTCCGAACAATATCACGGTGAACGCCATGACCTTCGACGGAACGGCCACCAACGGTGTGCATTTTCAGGGCGGCACCACCAATCTCGTCTTCCCGCCCGGTGAAGTATTTCAGAGTTTCGCGATCGCCGTTGTTGATGATTTCGAAATCAACCCGGATCGCATGCTCAGTCTGGTGCTCACGAACATCGCGCCACCCGGTTCGGCTGCGCTAGGCAACCAGCCGGCGGCGACATTGACGATCGTCAACGATGATAGTGCCATCAGTTTTTCATCGTCCACGTACTCGCGGAGTGAAACTTCTATTGACGGCGTGGCCATCATTTCGATCGTGCGCAGCGGCAGCACCTTGGGCACCTCCACGGTTGATTTCACCACCACCACCAACGGCACGGCGACGGCGGGCCTGGATTATACCGCCACCACAAACTCGCTGGTATTTGCCAACGGCGAGACGCTCAAGACGGTCACGATGCCGATCCTCCCTGACTCGTTGGTCGAAGGTGACGAAACGGTCGGGCTGTTGCTCACCAATGTGGGTGGCGCGCTACTGCTTGCGCCTTCCTCGGCGACGTTGACCATCGTGGATGACGATTTCGCGCCCGGCAAAATTGGCTTTGGGGCCGCCGCCTATTCGGTGGCAGAAAATGGTGGAAGCATCAGCGTTACTTTCGTGCGCACCAACGGTCGGACTGGAGTTGTGTCGGCGAACTATTTCACCGGGGACGCGACCGCGAATGCCGGACTGGACTACACCGCGGCCAGCGGCGCGGTCGTCTTCGCCGACGGCGAGACGAACAAGACCGTCAACATTCCCATCCTCGATGACACGCTCGTGGAGGGACCGGAGTCCTTCAACATCTCGCTCACCAATGCCACCGGCGGCGCGACGCTGCTCGCTCCGACAACTGTGCCGGTCACCATCGTGGACAACGACGTCGGCATCACGTTCTCGTCGCCGTTCTACGTCGTCGGCGAAGCCGGTCCCACCGTGACGCTGACCATCCTGCGGCTCAACGGCAGCAACGGCGTGGCGACGGTCAATTACACCACCGTCAACGGCGTGGCGACGGCAGGTTCGGATTACGTCACCAACAGTGGCACGTTCACGTTCAACAACGGTGAAACGATCAAGACCCTGACCCTTTCGATTCTGGAGGACACGCTCGTCGAGGGTGACGAGTCCTTCAGCGTGGTTCTTTCGAATCCCAGCCCCGGCACCGTGCTGCTGAATGGCACGGCCACCGTCACCATTCTCGACAACGACACCGGCCTCGCCTTTGCGCCCGCGAGCTACATCGTGGACGAAGGCGGCACGAACATCGTCCTCACCGTCCTGCGCACCAATGCCAACACCGGCACCGTCACCGTCAGTTACGGCAGCACCAACGGCACCGCCACGGCGGGCGCGGACTACGGCGCGGTCGCGGGCGTGCTCACCTTCACCAACGGCGAAAGTCTCAAGACCATCACCATCCCGATCGTTGACGATACGCAGGTCGAGGGCGACGAGAACTTCACGGTCACCCTGTTGAATCCGACCGGCGGCGCGCAATTCATCGGCCCCAGCGTGGCCAGCGTGACCATCGTGGACAACGACGCGGGTCTGGCCTTCTCGAGCGCGACCTACGCGGTGCTCGAAAGCGGCGTGTCGGCCACGATCACCGTCATCCGCAGTGGAATTACCAACAGTATCGTGGGCGTGAACTACTCGACCAGTGATGGCACGGCGACGAATGGCTCGGATTACGTCAGCGCCAGCGGCACGCTCACGTTCACGAACGGCGAAATCGTCAAGACCTTCATCGTGTCAGTCATTGACGACACGATTGAGGAAGGCGCGGAGTCGGTCTTGTTGAAACTGACCGGGCCAACGGGCCAGGCCTCGCTGCTCAATCCGAACGCGGCCACCCTGACCATCGTGGACAACGACGGCAGCTTGATCCTGCCCGCCGGCGTGCTGCTCACCGCGGAGAGCGGCATCGTCAACGGTGCCATCGAGCCGGGTGAAACCGTCACGGCCTTGTTCGCCATGCGCAACGTGAGCGGGTTCGACACGACCAATCTGGTGGCCACGCTGCTGGATACGAACGGCGTAACCGTTGTGACTTCGCCACCCTGGTCGCGATCGAACAGCTACGGTGCGATGCTCAACGGTGGCGCCTCGGTTTCACGCGCGTTCCGCTTCACCGCCAGCGGCACCAACGGCGGCAGCGTCGCCGCCACCTTCCAATTGTCGGACGGCGGGGTGAGCTATGGCCGCGCCACCTTCAACTTCCTGCTCGGCACGCAGACCGGGACGTTCAGCAACCTCACCACCATCACCATCAACGATCTGACCAGCGCCACGCCGTATCCCTCGGTGATCTCGGTTTCTGGTCTCGGCGGTTCGGTGAGCAAGGTCACGATGACGCTCACCAACCTGGCGCACACGCACCCGAACGACATTGACATGCTACTCGCCGGCCCGGGCGGGCAGAAGATGCTCCCGATGTCCGATACGGGCGGCGGCAACACGATCACCAACGTCACGCTGACGCTCGATGACGCCGCGGCCAGTCCGTTGCCGTTCTCCGGCACGATCACCTCGGGCACCAATCAGCCCACCAACTTCCTGTTGGGCGACTTCTTCCACTCGCCGGCCCCGCCGTCGCCGTACTCCAACAATTTTGCCACCTTCAACGGCGGCAATCCGAACGGCGCGTGGTCGCTCTTCCTTGAAGACGACTCCGGGTTCGACACGGGATTGGTCCGCGGTTGGTATCTGACCATCACGACCGCCGGCACCGTTCCCGCCGCGGCCGACCTGTCCGTGACGATGACCGGCTCGCCCAATCCGGTGGTCGTGGGCAGCAATCTGGTTTACACCATTCTCGTCACCAACCACGGCCCGTGGAGCGCCAGCGGCATCGTCCTGACGGACACGTTGCCCGCCAACACCGTTCTGGTTTCGACCTCGCCGACCAGCGGAGTCGCGACGAATGTTGCCGGACTGGTCACTTGGACCATCGGCACGTTGCCCAAGGATGGCGTGACCAGTCTCACGATCACAGTGCAACCGACGCTTGCCGGGACGATCAGCAACAGCGCCACAGCGCTCGCGACCGAAACAGATCCCAACGTCGCCAACAACACCGCCACGGTGAACACCGCCGTCGTCAATCCGACTGCCGACCTCGCGATGAGCATCATCGGCTCGCCGAACCCGGTGTTCTTCGGGCAGAACCTCACTTACTCGCTCACCGTCAGCAATGGCGGTCCGGCGACGGCCACCGGCGTCACCATCACGAACACCCTGCCGCCGGGCGTGACGTTTGTTTCCGCGACGCCGGCCGGCAGCTACACCTTGGTCGGCAGCGTGGTGACGTTCACGAATCTCGGTGCCGTCGGCAATGGCTCGGTGGTGAACGCGAGCATCACGATTCATCCGAATTCCGGCACGCAATTGACGAACACCGCGACATGCGGCTCCGCCGTCACCGATCCGCTCAAGGGCAACAACACCGCGACGGTGAAGACCGTGATCGAATACCCGGCGATGTCCGCTGCGGCGAGCGGCGGCAATCTCGTCATCTCATGGCCGTCGGGCGCGACCGGCTACAATCTGGAATACACCTTGAGTCTGGCGGCGCCGGTCGTGTGGACGCCGTTGACGAATCCACCGCCGTCCGTCCTTGGCGGCACGAAGACCGTCACCCTCGGCATTGGCGGCGGGAATAAATTCTTCCGGCTGCACGCGACATTGCCATAAGCGGACGGGAGAGATTGTGATGCGAACTGACCCGAGCGTCGGGCGGCTAGAAAATTTTACTATGCGAAAAGTAGCAATTTGGTCGCGACGAAGCCTTCTCGTGGCCTTGGTTGTAGCCACGGTGTTGCCGGTTGACGCCCAGTACGCGCCGCGCCGGCCAGCCCGGTCGGCCGCACCGCCGCAAGTGGACCTCAACCCGCAAGGTCCGAGCGGCCCTGCGCCGCAAGGGCCGAATCCCGGCCCGTTGTCCAGCGTCCTGGCTTCGTGGGAGGGCATGAAGAGTGACTTCACGCTCGAACCGCCGGACCCCCACGGTGCCGCGGGGCCGAATGGAATCATTCAGGTCATCAATGTCCGCATGGAGTACTGGGACAAGTCAGGAACTCCGATCTGGGGACCGGTGCCGTTGGACGGTTTCTTCGCCAGCGCGGGCAACAATTCTTTCAGCTTCGATCCGCGCGCGCTTTACGATCCGGTGGCCCAGCGTTTTTACGTGGTGTTGATCGAACAGGACGATACGAACAAAAAGTCTTACATCAATCTCGCGGTATCAAAAACTTCCAACCCCGCGACCAGCACGCCCGCCGACTGGTACCTTTACCGGCTCGAAAATACCCGCACCAACGGCACCACCGCTTATTGGGGCGACTATCCGGGCTTGGGCTTCGACGGGCAGGCGATCTACATCACGGTGAATCTTTACAGCTTTGCCAACGCGAACGGCGACGCGGAAATCATGGTGGTGGACAAGCAGGCCGCGCTCAACGGGACGGCCAATTTCAACCTGATCTTCGGTTCCGGCGGGCCAGCGGGTGGTTTTACGTTGCAACCCTGCACGGTCATCGGCAGCAACGCGCCCAACAACGTCGCTTACTTCGCCGAAACACCGTTTATCTCTTCGACGGCGGTGCGTGTCTGGGCGTTGACCGATCCGCTGGGTGCGCGCACGCTGACTTCTACCATGGTGACGGTTCCCGACAACGGCGGCTCCCCGCCGTTCAGCGGCGCGCCGCAACCGGGGACGGCGATCACGATTGACCCCAACGACGGGCGCACGCAGGGAAACGCTTTTTGGATCAACGATTCGATCTGGTTCTGCACGACCGAAGGCGGGGCCACGGGCAAGGCGCTCGTCTATTATTACAAAATCAATCTGAACGGCTACCCGAGCGGAACACCGGGTCTGGGTGAGGCGGGATTCATTGATGGCGGCCCCGGCGAATGGACTTATCAGCCGTCCATCGGCGGGAATGCCTTGGGTGAAGTCTGCCTCGTTTACAGCCAGTCGTCGTCCACGCGCAATCCGAGCATCTTCGCCACGTCCCGCGGCGCGAACGCCACCTCGTTCGATACACCGGTCCTGGTCAAGACCAGCCCCGGCTTTTACTTCGGCGGACGCTGGGGCGACTACGCCAGCGTGACCGCGGACCCGGTGGACAACACTTTTTGGGTCACGGCGGAATGGGCGCGCACCACCGGCATTGTGGACTGGGGAACGTGGTGGGCGAATATTTTGCCGAAGTTCGCGCCCAATCTGGTCATCAACACCAATTACCTTGGCGGCGGCAATGGCAACGGCGTCATTGATGTCAACGAGTGCAACGACCTCACTCTCGTGCTGACCAACACCGGTTCGCTGGGTGCGACGAACGTCCGGGTCTCGATTTCCACCACGACGCCCGGTGTCGCGCTGGGCATCCGAAATTCAGCCTATCCCGACCTCGACGCCGGCACCGGCGGCACCAACGTGACGCTCTTCACCATCAGCACGGCGCCCAACTTCGTTTGCGGCACCCCCATCGTCCTGACTGTGATTGCCAAGTCCGATCAGGGAGATACCACCAACCGGATCGCGTTCCCAACCGGCACCGTCGGCACACCCGTGCGTTTTGACAACAATGTGCCAATCGTGATCCGTGACGCGGATCCCGTGGGCACCAATTCTCCCATCGTGGTCTCCGGTATCGCCTCGGCCATCAGCAAGGTGTCCGTGTCCCTTTATCTCACTCACACGTTCGATTCCGACCTGACGCTGCAACTCATTTCTCCCGACGGCGTCACCAACACGCTTTGTGCCGCGACGGGCGGTGCCGGGGATAATTTCGGCGCAACTTGTTCGCCGGATTCGCTACGCACCACTTTTGACGACGATGCGCTCGCCGGCATCACCGCCGGACTCCCGCCGTTCATCGGCGCGTTCAAACCCAGCGGATCGTTGTCTGTCTTCGTTGGCAAGTCCGGCACCAATGTCAACGGCACCTGGCGACTTCGCGTCGTGGACAACGCGCTGATTGACGTCGGCGTTCTCAACTGCTGGTCGCTCTTTCTCTCGGGCACCGGCTGTGGCGACGGTGGCGGCGGCTGCCCTGGCGCGGACCTGGCCATCGGCATTGCCGACGCGCCCGACCCGGTGTTCATCGGCAGCAATCTGGTTTACACCATCACGGTCACCAATTTCGGTCCCAGCACCGCCAAGAACACCGTCGTCAACCACACCTTGCCCCCGTCGGTGGTGTTCATTTCCGCGGTCTCGTCGCAAGGCACGTGCGTCAACGCCGGCGGCGCGGTTTTGTGCAACCTCGGCAACTTGAATCTCGAAGGCGTCGCCATTATCACGGTGACCGTGCTGCCCACCCTCGCGGGCACTATTTCATCCACCGCGGTGGTGACGTCCAACGATGCCGACCCCGACCCCGCCAACAATTCCGCTTCCACGACCACGCACGTCAATCCGCCCACCACGGAACTGAGCGTGGGATTGTTCGATGCGCCGGACCCCGCACTGGTGGGAGGCAACTTGACCTACACCGTGTCGGTGACCAACAACGGCCCGTCCTCCGCGTCGGTCGTCTTCGTGACCAACACGCTGCCCGTCAGCGTGGCGGTCCAATCCGCCTCGCCGGGCAGCACGATCATCGGCAACACGGTGATCTGTAGTTTCGGTTCGCTCACCAATGGCGGCCGGGCCAGCGCGAGCATTGGGGTCACCCCGTTGTCGGTGGGAACCATTCAAGCCACCGCCCGGGTCGCCGGAAATCAGACGGACCCGATCGCCGCCAACAACACCGCCTCGGCCACGACGGTCATTGGCCCGGCCGCCGATCTGATCGTTGGCCTCACCGACAATCCGGATCCGGTCGTGGTCCGCAGCAACTGGACCTATTCCATCGGCGTGACCAATCTCGGCCCGAGCATCGCCAACAACGCGGTGATGGCGCTCACGTTGCCTGCCGGCGTGAATTTGATTTCCACCAACACGACACTCGGCACGCTTTCCGTCGCCGGTAACATCGTGACCGCGGATCTTGGCTCGCTCGCTTCGGGCGCGTTCGCCGTCGTCACCGTGGGCGTCAACGCGACCAACAGCGGCGTTTACTCCGCGTCCGCTTCCGTCTCGAGTTCGGCGGCGGACCCCAACCCGGCGAACAACAGCGCGAGCGCCTCCACCACGGTGGCACCGCCAACTGTGGCGTTTGTCGCTTCCGGCGCCACGCTCACCAACGAAAGCGTCCTGCCGCCCAACGGCGCCATTGACTTCGGCGAGACGGTCACCGTCGAACTTCGCCTCCGTAATTCGGGCAACGTCCGGAATGCCGACCTCGTTGCCACGTTGCTGGCCACGAATGGCGTCACTTCGCCCAGCGCGGCGCAAAATTACGGCGTGGTCTCGCCCGGTCTGACGGCGGGTCGCGTCTTTACGTTCACCGCCACCGGCGTCAACGGCGGCACCGTCAGCCCGACCCTCCAACTGGTGGATGCCGGGACGAACCTCGGCCTCGTGGCCTTTACTTTCACACTCCCGAACGTCCAGACCTTCTCCAATCCGGCGGCCATCACCATCCCGGACTCGGGCGCGGCCACGGCCTATCCTTCGACGATCACCGTCGCCGGCATCACCGGTCTGGTCGGGCGCGTTTCCGTCACGCTCTCCAATCTCAACCACACTTTCATCGAAGACGTGGACGTGCTGCTCGTCGGCCCCGGCGGACAAAAAGTCATGCTGATGTCTGACGCCGGCAATCCCAACGGCATCGTCAACACCACCGTCACGTTCGACGACAGCGGGACGGTGCTGCCGGATGAAGGGCAAATCCTTGCGACGACCTACGCCCCGGCGGATTATGAAACTGGCGACGCCTTCCCCGGTCCGGCACCCGTCGGCCCGTACGGCGCGGCGCTCTCCGCCTTCAACGGCAATTCGGCGAACGGTAACTGGAAGTTGTTCATCGTGGACGATACAAGCGGCGACGCCGGCGGCGTGGCCAACGGCTGGCGGCTGGCGATCACCACGATCACGCCGGTGAATCAGATCGCCGACGTGGCGGTGAGCGGCGTCGCCTCGGCCAACCCGACGCTGGTCGGCGACAGTCTGACTTACACCTTCACCGTGACCAACGCCGGCCCGAATGCGGCCACGGGCGTCACGTTCACGAACATCGTGCCCGGCAGCGCCACGCTGGTTTCCGCGTCCGCGTCACAAGGCAGTGCGAGCACCAACGGCAACACTGCGGTCGCCGGACTCGGCCCGATCAGCGCGGGAGCCTCCGCGACGGTGACCGTGGTCGTCATTCCCAACGCCGCCGGTTCTCTGGTGAATCCTGCGACCGTCACCGCGGGCGAAACGGATTTGAATCTCGCCAACAACATCGCGTCCGTCACCACCACCACCCTCCTGCCGCTCGCTGACCTTGGCATCAGCAAAGTCGCTTCCAACTCGGTGGTCGTCGGCAGCAACTTCGTCTTCACCATCATCGTCACGAACAACGGCCCGCAAAACGCGCTGGCCGCCGGTTTCACGGACACGCTGCCCGCGGGCCTGACCTTCGTTTCCGCGACCCCGAGCATCGGGACGGCGACGAATTCCGGCAGCACCGTTACGGCCAGCTTCGGCACGCTGACGGCGGGTTCCAGTGCGTCGGTCACCATCGTCGCCAACGCCGCCGGCATTGGCTCGAAGACCAATGTGGCGGTCGCGAGTACAACGTCCTCCGACACGAACGCCGCGAACAACTCCGCCACCGCCATCGTAGCGGTGGTCGCGCCCTCACCGAACCTTGTGGCCGCCGGCGCGACGTTGCTCTCCGAAAGTTTTGCGCCCGCGAACGGGACGGTTGACCTTGGCGAGACCGTGACGGTTTCGCTGGCGGTCCAGAACATCGGCACCGCCAACACCGCCAACCTCTTCGGGATTTTGCAGGCCACCGGCGGCGTCACCGCGCCGACTGGCGCGCAAGCTTACGGGGCGCTCGTCGCGGGCGGTCCGGCCCAGGCGCACAATTTTACTTTCACCGCCAGCGGCACCAACGGCGGCGTGGTGACCGCCACACTGCTGCTCGACGATCAAGGCCCGCTCGGCTCGGTGGCTTACACCTTCAACCTGCCTTCCACTACGACGTTCGCGAACACGAACGCGATCACGATTCCCGATCATGGCGCGGCCACGCCGTATCCGTCCACGATCACCGCTTCCGGCCTCACCGGATTGGTCAGCAAAGTGACCGTGACCTTGCACGGCCTCACCCACGCCTTCCCGGATGACCTCGACGTTCTGCTCGTCGGCCCGATCGGCCAAAAAGTGGTGATCATGTCGGACGCCGGCGGTGGACATCCGCTCACGAACGTCACGCTCACGTTGAACGATGCCTCGGCGGCCTTGCCCGACTCCGGCCAGATCACGAGCGGTAGCTACGGCCCGGCGGATTACGATGCGGGCGACAACTTCCCCGCCCCGGCTCCTGCAGGCGTCGCGGGTTCTGTTCTGTCCCTGTTCAACGGCGGCAGCGGCAACGGCAACTGGTCGCTCTACGTCGTGGATGATGCCACGGGCGATGCCGGCCTTGTTTCCGGCGGTTGGAGTCTCGACATCACGACCGTGAATCCAGTCTCGCCGGTCGCTGATCTGGCGGTCACCATCAGCGGCGCGCCTGCGCAACAACTCGTCGGCAGCGCGGTGATTTATTCGATCACGGTCACCAACCGCGGGCCGGCCACCGCCACGGGCGTCACGGTCACGGACAACCTGCCCGCCAGTTTGAATTACGTTTCCGGCACGGCCTCGACGGGTGGCATCGGCGCGGTAGGTTCGCTGGTCACGGCGAACGTCGGCAGCCTCGCCGTCGGCAGCGGGGCGGTTTACACCGTGCGCGTCGCACCGGCGCTCGGCGGCAGCTTCGTCAACACGGCGACCGCAGCCGGCAGCGAGTCCGATCTGAATCTGGCGAACAACTCCGCCGCCGTCACCACGACCGCCATCGTCCCGCAAGGACTGCGCTTCACCGAAGTCGCCCGCACCAACGGAAGCGTGGAGGCCGTGCTCAACGCCCAGCCGAACCAGACTTATGTGATTTACGCTTCGGCAAACCTGACCACCTGGACGCCGGTTTCCACCAACGTCATCGGCGCGAATGGCACGGCGAAGTTCACGGATGCGAACGCGTCAAGTTTCGCCCAGCGCTTCTATCGCGCGGTGCGGCTGGTGCCATAAGCGGCAGCGCAAAATGATTTCACCCCGAACCGCGGCTTGCCCGCGGTTCGATTTTTTTTATCCTGTGCGCCGAACGTGAAAACCCTTGGACTCACCGGCGGCATCGGTATGGGCAAATCGGCTTCGGCGCAATTGTTGCAACGGCGCGGCGTCGCCGTGGTGGACACCGACGAGCTGGCGCGGCAGGTCGTCGAACCCGGCCAGCCCGCGCTGGCGGAAGTGCGGCAGGCGTTCGGTGGCGAAGTCATCACTCCAGCCGGACAACTCAACCGTGAGGCGCTCGCGCGGCTGGTTTTCACCGACGACGGCGCGCGAAAAAAGCTGGAGGCGATTCTCCATCCGCGCATCCGCGCACGATGGCAGGCGCAACTCGCGACCTGGCGCGCGGAAGGCAAGCCCATGGCCGCCGTGGTGATTCCGCTGTTGTTTGAAACCAAGGCCGAAGGGGAATTTGACATGATCCTCTGCGTGGCGTGTTCCACCGCGACGCAGCACCAGCGATTGCTCGCCCGCGGCTGGTCGGCGGAACAGATTCAAAACCGGATCGCCGCACAGATGCCCATCGAGGAAAAGATGCTCCGCTCGCACCACGTCATCTGGACTGAAGCCGGCATGGATGTCCTCGCGCAGCAGATTTATCGCCTGGTTCCGTTGGCGCGCTGAGTTTCCGTCGCAGAAGAAACATTCCCCTCCGGAAGCGTAGCTGCTAATCTTTCATAGCAATGGTTCTGACCCCGGATGAATTGCGCAGCCTCGTCGAGTTGAAATTGCGCTCGCCGCATCAACTGCTCGGCATGCACCCGCTCGGGAGCGGTGGCGGGGTGGTCGTGCGCGCCTTCGTGCCCGATGCCGCCGAGATGCGCGTCGAGCCGGTCCACGAGAAAACCAAACCCAAGTTCGCGCTCAAACGCATCCATGACGCCGGCGTGTTCGAGGCAACGGTCCGGCCCGCGAATCGGGTTTACGCCTACGAATTGGTCATCACCGACCGCGCCGGGAAAGTGCGCCGGACGCGCGACCCATATTCCTTCCTGCCGACGGTAGGCGAAGCGGACCTCTATCTTTTCGGAAAAGGCGACGAGCGGCGGATCTATGAAAAACTCGGCGCGCATGGCCGGACGATTGACGGCGCGGACGGAACGAGCTTCGCCGTCTGGGCGCCCAACGCGCGACGGGTCAGCGTCGTCGGCGATTTCAATCAGTGGGATGGCCGCCGGCACACGATGCGGCTGCTCGGCGCGTCGGGCGTGTGGGAGATTTTCATTCCGGGCGTCGGCGAAGGCACGCACTACAAATTTGAACTGGAAAATTGTCACGGTCACGTCGTCTTGAAGACCGATCCGTTTGGCCAGTTTTTTGAGATCGCGCCGAAGAACGCCGCGATCGTCTGGAACACCCGCAAGTTTTCGTGGACGGACGACGCCTGGCTCGCGCGGCGAAAACAGCGCGACCCGTTGCGCTCGCCGATGAGTGTTTACGAAATGCACATCGGTTCCTGGCGAAAGAAATCACCGACGGAATCGTTCTCGTATCGCGAACTGAGCGGGCCGTTGATCGAATACGTGCAGGCGATGGGCTTCACGCACGTCGAGTTCATGCCGGTGGCGGAACACGCGTTTTATCCGTCGTGGGGTTACCAGGTCACCGGCTTTTACGCGCCGACCAGCCGCTTCGGCACGCCGGAGGATTTTCAATTTCTCGTCAACGCGCTGCACGGCGCGGGTATCGGCGTGATCGTGGACTGGGTGCCGGCGCATTTCCCGCGCGACGATTGGGCGCTCGCGCAGTTCGACGGCACGGCGCTTTACGAACACGAAGACCCGCGCAAAGGCGCGCATCAGGACTGGGGCACGCTGATTTTCAATTACGGGCGCCATGAGGTGGTGAATTTTCTCGTCGCCAACGCGCTTTACTGGTGCGACCGCTTTCACGTGGACGGCCTGCGCGTGGACGCCGTGGCTTCGATGCTTTACCTCGATTACTCGCGCAAGGACGGCGAATGGATTCCGAACCAGTACGGCGGGCGCGAAAATCTTGAGGCCATCGAGTTTCTGAAAAAGTTCAACCATCTCGTCCACGTCGAATTTCCCGGCGTGACGACGATCGCCGAGGAATCCACGGCGTGGCCGCTGGTGACGCGACCGCCCTATCTCGGCGGGCTGGGTTTTTCGCTCAAATGGAACATGGGTTGGATGCACGACACGCTCGGCTACTTCATGCGCGATCCGGTTTATCGGAAGTTCCATCAGAACGACCTCACGTTCGCGATGCTGTATCAGTATCACGAAAATTTCATCCTGCCGCTGTCGCACGATGAGGTTGTTCACGGCAAAGGCTCGTTGCTCGCGCGGATGCCGGGCGATGACTGGCAGAAGTTCGCGAACCTGCGCGTGCTGCTCGCGTATCAATGGCTGTTCCCCGGCAAACCGCTCGTGTTCATGGGCGGTGAATTCGGTCAGAGCAGCGAGTGGAATGCGGACGCAGAACTCGACTGGTGGTTGCTTGACGCCGGCCCGTTTCATCGCGGGCTGAAGGAATTCGTCGCGGACTTGAACCGGCTTTACGCCGCTGAGCCGGCGCTGTGGCAGGCCGACTTCGAGCACGCGGGATTCAACTGGATTGATTGCACCGACCAGCAGAACAGCGTCATGGTGTTTTCGCGGCAGGACTCGGGGCGCGTCCATCAACTCGTGGTGGTCCTGAATCTCACGCCCGTTCCCCGGCACAAGTACCGCGTCGGTCTGCCGCGCGCCGGCCGCTGGCTCGAAGTGTTGAACAGCGACTCGTCCGGCTACGGCGGAAGCAACCTCGGGAATCTTGGCGGCGTCATGGCGGAAGAATCCGCGTGGCAGGGCCAGCCCGGCTCCGCGGAGTTGACACTGCCACCGATGAGCGTGCTGGTGTTCCGTCCGGAAACGACTTCCTGAAATTGGAACTGGCGGCCGGCTTTCGCCGGCCGCCAGTGAACCAAACCCAGTAGAGAAGAGCGTCAGGCTTTTGGCCTGCCGCATTCCAGCAGAGGAACGGTGAGCTTTGGCGCCTTCACCATGAGGACGAAGGCGGCGGGGAGCGCTGAATTCTTGTTAAGGGAAACCAACGCTCTTTGCATGACGGCTTGTTTAGCACGGGCGGTGCCAGCGCGCTGGAGCCGTGGAAATTGCGGTGAATTCCAGCGGGCCTTGCGGCCCTTGGGAATCCGGTTGGCGCGAATGTGTCCAGTTAGCGGACGTTGATTGTCTCGTAACTTTCAGGCCGCACCAGAGAAGATCAAAACGCGAGCCGGACGACCCGTTCCTGGAGCTGGCCCTGCCAGCGCAGGAAAAATCCCAGCAACCGATAAGCGGCTTCCAAATCCCGGAGCAAATCCGATCGCGCGGTCGCATCGCGCGACGATTGATTCCATCGGTCATCGAGCGATTTAATTTGCGTCAATACCAGCTCCTGCTGGCCGGCGATCGCCTTCTGCAAATCCATCAGCCGGTCGGTCAACTCCTGGCCCTCGGGAAATCTCTGCGCGCGCAAAAGCGCCGACGTGATTTTCTGCTGCTCCGCGTGGAACACGTCGGCCTCCCGGCACAACCGGCCCACGGCCATGCACACCTCAGCCAGGTGCGCCGGGACTTCCTGCAAATCAGCCGGCTTCGCGCCCGATTCCAGTTCCAGCAGATGCCGCAGCCGGTCGCGCGGTTCGCGCAGGCAGTTGAACGCGGCATTTAATTCCTTGTAACGCTGATCGGCGGCATTTCTTTCCGCCTCGTTCGCCTGATGCACGCGGTCGGGGTGAACGGTTGCCGAGCGGGAGAAAAACTTTTGTTTGAGCGCTTCCACGTCCAGCCATGGGCGGCGCGGCTCGTTGAACAAGGCGAAATAGTCCGTCATCCGATTGCGCTCAGGCGCTGAAGCTCTCGCCGCAGGAACAGCTCGTCGCGGCGTTGGGGTTCTTCACCTTGAAGCCGCCCTCCTGCAACGCGTCCACGTAATCCAGTTCGCTGCCCGTGACATAGAGCGCGCTTTTGGGGTCCACCACCACGCGCACCCCGCCGGTCTCCACGAGAATGTCGCGGCTCGCCGGGCCGTCCTGCAGATCCATTTTATATTGCAGGCCGGAACACCCGCCGCCCATCACCGCCACGCGCAAGACGCCATTCGCGCGGCCCTGTTTGGTCAACAGCGACGAAACCTTGCGAGCCGCACCGGCGGTCAGCTTGATCAACCGTTCGTCACCGATACGAAAGCCAGGTGTTGTGGCAGGTTTGGGGGCGAGGTTGGCGATCATTGTTGTGCGCCCGCAAGTTAGACGGTGGCGGCTCGTTGGTCAACGATGGGCGTCACTGAACCTTGCGCACGGCGGTTCGCTCGCCGTGAAAATCAACGGTGCGTTGCCGAAAAGTTTCGCGTCCTTCGAGATGCCATTTCTCATCGCGTGTGAACCAGAGGCCGTCGCCCACACGCTCACGCTCGGAGCCGTAGGTAAATTTCCACACGGCGCCCACCAGACCGCCGAACACATTCACGTGCTCGGTGAGGTGAATGGCGGTCTTGACCAGCGCGTAATCCGCCTCGTCCAACCAAACGCGGCCCGCGGTTTTGTTGATGAATTTTTCCTTCACATTACGCTCCGGGAGTTTTCCCGCCGCGGGTTGAAAATCTATGACCAGCGTCGGACGCCCGTTCAGTAACTCGCGTCCGACCAACGTGAACTTGAACCGCTTGATCAAATCATTGTTTACGCGAAAATCATCCTTCGCGAACTGCTTGCCGCGGACATGGGAGCGCGGGTCCGTGACGGGTTCGGCATTTGTCGTCGCGGTCGCGGACGGTGGCGCGGGCCTGACCGCGGGCGGTTTCAGGACGGGATTGTTCGTGGCGATCTTCGTCTCCTGTTTCTTCAACTCGCTTTTGGAATTGCGAACCTCCGTCGTCCGCGAGCGCACGAAGGAAAATTTTTCCGAAAACGCGCGGTCATTTTCGCCCTCCTGCTTCGCGCGTTCCACCACTTTTTGGAAAATCTCTTCGAGCGTGGGTAGCGGGCGGTTCGTGGCTTCGGTCGCCAGAAGGCACGCTGGCCAAACCAAAATCGCCGCGCCCAGAATTCTGAAGTAAATCGTTTTCATGCGCTGACTGGCGTTTAGATCGCACGGGTTCGAGTCGTATTCAAGGCAACATTCGCCGCCGCGGGAATGAACGTTCGCCCGCGCCACCGCTTTTCGTTAAGTTCGAGCGTGTGAAATTGATTTCCTGGAACGTCAACGGCCTGCGCGCCGTGTTGCGGAAAAATTTTCTCGAGTATCTCGACGCCGAGAAACCAGACGTGCTTTGCCTTCAGGAAACCAAGTGCTCTCCCGACGATGTCGAACAGCTTTGGCCGGCGAAGTACACGACCTTCTGGAACAGCGCGGAGAAAAAGGGCTACTCCGGCACGGCCCTCTTCACGAAACAGCGCCCGCTCAAGGTCACGCCGCATCTGGGCTTCGCCGAACATGACCGCGAGGGCCGCGTGCTCACCGCCGAGTTCGCGGATTATTTTCTTGTGAACGTTTATACGCCCAACTCGAAGCGCGAGTTGACGCGGCTCGCGTATCGCCAGCAATGGGATCGCGACTTCCTCGGCTTTCTCAAGCAACTGGAGCGGAAGAAACCCGTGGTCTTCTGCGGCGACTTGAACGTGGCGCACACCGAGATTGATCTGACCAATCCGAAAGCGAACGTGAAGAATCACGGCTTCACGCCCGAGGAACGCGCCGGGTTCAGCGCGTTTGTGGCGGCGGGTTTTCTGGACACCTTCCGTGAGTTCGAGCCAGGCGGCGGGCATTACACGTGGTGGAGCCAGATGAGCGATGCCCGCGCGCGGAATGTCGGGTGGCGGCTGGATTATTTTCTCGCGAGCAGCGCACTGCGGCCGCGCTTGAAAAGCGCCTTCATCCGTCCCGATGTGATGGGCAGCGATCATTGCCCGGTGGGCATTGAATTGAAGTGATGTGTTCGCGGAGCGCGGGCGGTCCCTCGCCCGCAGCGCGTAGTGAGAAACGGAGCGTCGATGAATTCCGCCACCACTTCACCATCACGCGCTGCGACCGGGGACCGGTCGCGCTCCGCCGACGCAAAGTAGTTGTTGAACGCCTGCGCCCGCTCTGTGTTTAATGTTCCCGCGTTCGTTTCGCGAAATCGCCGCATGATCTGGTGGTCAAAACAACAACTCAAATCCAAGGACCTCAAGTCCCGCCAGCGCGTCATCGAAAAACTCGTCGCGGAAGGCGGCGCGAAGGCGTGCGACGCGTTGATGGAAGTGCTCAAGGACGCCGATCCGTTGATTCGATGCGACATGGCCGCGGCGCTGGGGCAACTGGCCGATCAACGCGCCACCGGTCCGCTGACCGTCGCGTTGCGCGATGCCAACGAGTCCGTCCGGGTCGCCGCCGCCAAGTCGCTCGGCCGCATCGGTAACCCGCGGGCCGAGACGTCATTGGTCGCCGCGCTCCAGGACCCGGCCGCGGAAGTCCGTTGGGCGGCGGCGCGGGCCCTCGAAGAACTGGCCTGGCAACCCGCCGATGCGACCCAGCGCGCGATTCACTTCGTCGCGCAGGGCAAGTTTGAACTTGCCGTTGCGTCCGGGGCGGACGCGATCGAACCCATTGCCTTCGTCCTGCGCAACGGCGCGTATCAGGAGCGTCACACCGCCGTGCTCGCGCTGGGCCAGATTGCCGATGCGCGCGTGCAGAAGCCGCTCATCGCCGCGTTGAGTGACAAGGAAGATCAAGTCCGCTGCGCCGCCGTCGAGGCGCTGCGCAAACTCGGCGACAATTCCGCCGCCACGCCGCTCATCGCCGCGTTGGCGGACACGGCCAAAAATGTTCGCGCCGCCGCCGCCGAGGCGCTCGGTGAATTCAAAGCTCAACAGGCCCTCGAACCGCTCCGCCGCGCGCTCGCCGACAAGAATTGGGAAGTTCGCTCCGCCGCGGCCCTGGCCCTCGGCCGTTTCCGCGACCCGCAGGCGCTCGACCCGATCATCGGGTTGCTCAACGACCGCGAGCACGAAGTCCGCGAGAATGCCGCCCGCGCGCTGGAAATGCTCGGCGACCGCGAAGCCATCACGGCGCTGGTGCTCGCGTTGAAGGATGAAAAACAAAACGTCCGCCAGCGCGCCAACGCCGCGCTCATCGCGCTGGATCGGAACTGGTCACGGACCGAAGCCGCCCGTGGCGCCGCGCCGCAACTTCAGGACGCACTCAAACACACCGAGTACTGGGTGCGCCAGTCCGCCGCCGATGCGCTCGCCAAAATCAGCCACGCGCAGACCGCGGAATTGCGCGGCACGCCGCCGTCGCAGCCCGCGCTCGCGGCCCCGCTGCATTTCCGCCGGCAGGCGGCCATCGAGACGTTCATCGCGATGCTTTCCGACTTCGACCGCGAAATGCGCGCCGCGGCCGCCGATGCGCTCGGACGCATCGCCCAACCGTCAACGATTCCCGCGTTGTCGCACGCGGCGAAAGATCCCGACGAAGCCGTGCGCAACTGTGCCGCGCACGCGCTCGCCGTGTTGCAGGCTGGACAAAATTTGCCGGAAGCGCGACCGCCGGGCGCCGCCGAAATCTTTCCTTTCTAAATGGCCAACAACCGAAAAATCCTCTTCGTGGACGGCGAAACGCAATCGCTGCGGGAATTGCACGATGCCTTCATCGCCCGCCCGCAACCGTGGGAGACGCTCTACTGCTCCGGCGGCCTCGCGGCGCTCGAGCTGTTGCAACAGTCGCCGTGCGAAGCCGTCGTCACCGATCTCCGGCTCGCTGATGTGAGCGGCGATCAACTCCTCGATCAGGTCGGTAAACAATATCCGCAGACGCATCGCGTGATGCTGGCGGATCTCGGCGATTTGCAGGCGTTGCTGCATTGCGTCGGCAACGTGAACCAGTTCTTGATCCTGCCGTGCGAAGTCGAACGGTTGCAGATCGTGCTCGAGCGCGCTGTCACCTTCGACCTCTGGCAGCCGAACCAGACCGTGCGCGAATTGCTGGGCCGCCTGCCGCAACTGCCCAGCCCGTCCGATCACTACGCGAAAGTCGTGCGCGAATTGCAAACGCCGGGCAACTCGCCCGACGTGGTGGGCGGGTTGATCGCTCAGGACCCGGCGATGACCGCGCGCGTGTTGCAACTCGCCAACTCCGCGGCCTACGGCATGCCCACCGAGGACGCGGACCCGGTGGCGGCCGTGCGCGAACTCGGAATCGAAAACATCAAGGCGCTGTTGCTGCTGTCGCACACGTATTCGACCTTCGCGAAACAGGAAGCCGCGGGGTTTTCCGTGGCGAAGTTGTGGAAACATTCGCACGCCACCTCGCAGTTGGCGTCCGCCATCGCTCGCGAAGCCGGTGCCGGCGCCGAGACCATCACGCAATCCGCCACGGCGGGCCTGCTGCATAACGTCGGCAAGCTCGCGTTGGCGGCGAATCTGCCCGGGCAAATCAAACAGGTTTGCGAACTGGCGAGTTCCGGCACGACCACGTGGTGGGCGGCGGAGCAAAAAGTTTTTGGCGCGACGCATGGGGAAGTCGGCGGCTGGCTGCTCGGCGTCTGGGGTCTGCCGGTGCCGATCGTCGAGGCTGTCGCGTTGCATCATCATCCGGCGCAATTCTTGAGCCGCGCCTTCTGCCCGCTCACCGCCGTCCATGTGGCCGATTCGTTTCTGCGCTCGCCAGACCTCGAAGCCGCCACCGCGCTCGTGGACGCGGAATATCTTCGCGCCATCGGCGTGCTGGAAAAATTGCCGGAGTGGTGGAGCCGCTGCCATTCACCGACGCCCTGAGCCATGCTTGTGAGCGACATCATCAAGGCGAAGCTGTTGTTCGTGGACGACGACCAGTCGTTCCTCGACTTCGTGAAGCAGACGTTCGGCGAACTCAGCCGCAACCAGTGGGAGCTGACCTGCGTGACGGATGCCGCGCAGGCGTTGGCGGCGTTGCGGCGCGAGCCGGTGGACCTCGCGATGCTCGATCTGAAAATGCCCGGCGTGGACGGGCTGCAATTGTTGCGGATGCTGAAGCGCGAATTTCCGACGTTGCAAATGGCGTTTCTCAGCGGCCAGGCCGACGAGCAATCGCGCCGCGTCGGACTCGAAGAAGGCGCGGCCTTGTTTCTGGAAAAACCCGCGAGCCTCGCGGGGATGGAAAGTCTTTTTGCCACGATCAACGAACTCGCGCGCTGGCAGCATCGCATGGGCGGGCGCAGCGTCGTCCGGCGCGCGGGCCTGCTCGACATCGTGAAGATGGAGTGCAAGAGCGGGAACTCGCGGCTGTTTGAAGTTTTCGGCGCGGAGGAACGCGGCCAGATTTGGATCAAGGAAGGCGTGATCGTTCACGCGCTCGCGCCGGACAAACGCGGGCAGTCCGCGTTCGCGCACCTGGTTTGTCTCACGGACGCCGAGTTCCATCTCAAACCATTCGCCGAACCCATCGAGCGATCCATCACGCGCGAGTGGGAGTTCATCGTGCTCGAAGCCGCGCGGGTGCAGGAGCAGTTGCTGAAGTCGCCCGTCGCGCCGGAGGTGGAGCCGCCGCCGGTGCCGAAAGTTTCGGCCCCAACGCCGTCGAAACCTGCGCCGCCCGCCGTGGAGACATCGCTGCGGATGGCGCCGGCGGAAACGCGGAAGGCCACCGCGCCGGAAAAACCCGCGGAGGAATTCACGCCGGGCAAATTGCCCGCGCCGCCGGCGCAACCGCGCGCGCCGGAAGCCCCCGCTGTTTCCGCGCCCGCGCCCGCGCCGAGGGCGCAGGTATTCCCGCCGGTCGCGTTCGCGCCGGCCACGCGGCTGACGGCGGTGGCGGCCGATCCGGCCGGACTGCAAATCGAGGAACTGCTCGTGTGTTCCGACCGGCGCGAAGTGTTTTACGAGTGGCAATGCGCCGAGATGCAAAAGCGTTTGGGGTTGATCGAATTCGTCGGCACCAAAGCGCGGCAGATGAGCCAGGGCCTGCCGCTGGGGAAATTTGACCGGCTCGAATTACAGGCCGCCGCCGGGCGCATTGTCATCCAGTTGCACAGCCATCGCAATGTGCTGGTCCGGTCGAACACCAAAAGCCGCCCCACGCCGGCGGCGGACGCGCACGCTACCAAAACCATCGTTGAATGGCTCGCGCAGCAAACGCCGGCGAAAGGCGTGCTGGCGTGCGGCGTGATCCTGACCGACCGCAAGACGCTGCACCAATCGTTCTCCGCCGATCTGCAACTGACCGCGCTCAACGGCGCGTGGCCGTGCGTGGCGGACACGTTCGATGCCGCGACGCGGATGCAATTTCCCGCGTGGCAACTGCGCTGGATTTTTGAGCGCGCGCAGCTTTACGGCGTGCGGCGGGTTGACGGCGTGAGCTTTGGGCTGTTGCTCAGCAAAGACGCGCAGGCCGTTGACCTCGCGGCGGTGGAGCAGTTGTTCGAGGAATTCAAATCGTTGCGCACGGCTTGAGGCCGCGCATCGGGTGCGATTGAAGAGGCGGGCCGTGCGGAAAGAAAACTCTTCTCCCTCTCCTCTGCGGAGCGGAGGAGAGGGCCGGGGAGAGGAGGCGCGTTTACCTGGATGCCCCTCTCTCCGGCTCTCTCCCCACGCGTTCCTCGCTGGGAGAGAGGGTCCGTTTCTGCGCCACTTCCAGTGGTGACTGGCGGGCGTCGCGGTGCTTGTTTGCGCCGTCCGCCGGAACTATTCTCCGCGCATGAACAATCATTCTCCCGCGTTCATCCGGGAAGACCCGTGGCGCATCTTCCGCATCATGGCCGAGTTCGTGGATTCGTTTGAAACGCTTTCGCGCGTCGGCCCGGCGGTGACGGTCTTCGGCTCGGCGCGGATGCCGCGCAAAGACCCGTTTTACCGGGCCGCGGTGACGATGGGCCGCGAACTGGCGAAGCGTGACCTCGCCATCATCACCGGCGGCGGGCCGGGCATCATGGAGGCGGCGAACAAGGGCGCGGCGCGCGGCAATGGAAAATCCGTGGGCCTCAACATCGAACTGCCGCACGAGCAGAAGGGCAACAAGTTCGCCAACGTGCCGATTCACTTCCACTATTTCTTCGCGCGCAAGGTCTGCTTCGCCAAATACAGCGTGGCGTTCGTCTTCATGCCCGGCGGGTTCGGAACCATGGACGAATTCTTCGAAGTCGCGACACTGGTGCAGACCGTACGGATTCCACAGTTCCCGCTGATCCTGTTCGGGAAAAAATTCTGGAGCGGCGCGTTGCGTTGGATGCGGGAGCAGATGCGCGGGCGGAATAAGTTCATCGGCGCGGATGACCTTAACCTTTTCACCATCACCGACGACCCCCACGAAGCCGTCGCCGTTATTTCCGAATATCTCGACCGTGTCGGGCCGCCGGACAAAGTGCCGATGGCTTTCTCATGAACAACCGACCCGGCTGGCTTAAAACTGAATACTGAACACGGAATACTTTCCGGGAATTGAAGTTTTCAGTATTCAGTGTTCAGAAATAGCCGGTCAACTTTGCATCATGCGCCCGCTGACTCAGGAAATTCAGACCGCGCACACGCCCGAGTCACTCGTCGAGTCGCTCGGCGGCGAACGCGGCGTGGTGCTGCTGCGCAGCGCGATGTTCGACTCGCCGCACGCGCGGTATTCGTTCGTCACCGCCAATCCGTTTCTCACGTTCCGCTCGTTCGGTTCGCGCTGTGAAGTCACGACGGCGGAGCGCGCGGATATCCAGTTCGGTAATCCGTGGCACGTGCTCGACGCGTTGATGTCGCGCTGTGAATTGCTGGATGAAATTGATCTGCCGTTTCCGCTCGGCGGCTGTTTCGGCTATTGGGGTTACGGCCTGAAGAATTTCGTCGAGCCGAAATTGCCCCGGCGCGCGGTGGATGATCTCGAATTGCCGGATTGCCACGTCGGTTTTTACGACAGCCTCGTGGTTTTCGATCATCAACTCGGCAAAGTGTGCGTAGTCTCGACCGGGTTGGCGGCGGACGGTTCGCGGGACGAGGAGCGCGCGCAAAGGCAGGCGGTTTTTTGGAAAACATTCCTCGCGAGTGAGCCGGAAAAAGCCCTCACCCCGGCCCTCTCCCATCCGATGGGAGAGGGAGAATCGTCTTCAGCCGGTGACAATCCGGGTGACTCACATGGTCGTGCCGGCGCGCGAAAGCTTCACTCTCTCCACCGCCGAGGGGGAGAGGGCCGGGGTGAGGGGGCGGTTTCCTCCAATCTCACGCGTGCGGAATTTCTCGCGGCGGTCGAGCGCGCGCAGCGTTACATCCGCGCGGGCGACATCTATCAGGTCAATCTCTCGCAGCGCCTCACAACGCCGTGTGCGCTGTCCGGCTGGGAATTGTTCGAGCGGTTGCTGGCGGTTTCGCCCGCGCCGTTCGCGGCGTTTCTCGATTGCGGAGACTTCCAGATCGCGTCGTCGTCGCCGGAACTTTTCCTGCGGCTGAGCGGTTCGCACATCACAACGCGACCGATCAAAGGCACGCGCCCGCGTTCGCCGGACACGACGCGCGATGCGCAACTGGCTTACGAACTCCAGACGAGCGCGAAGGAACTGGCGGAGCTGGTGATGATCACCGACCTGCTCCGCAACGATCTCGGCAAAGTTTGCGAGTTTGGTTCGGTTCAAGTTCCCGAACTCGCGCGACTGGAAAGGTTCTCGCAGGTGCAGCATCTCGTCTCGACGGTCGAGGGCCGGTTGCGGCGCGAGGTGACGCATTTTGCCGCGCTGGCCTCGTGCTTTCCCGGCGGCAGCATCACCGGCGCGCCGAAATTCCGCGCGATGGAGATCATTGATGAGCTGGAACCGCTCGCGCGCGGACCTTACACCGGCTGCCACGGGTATCTGGGGTTCAATCGCGAGAGCCAGTTGAGCATTTCCATCCGCACGGCGATCCGTCAGGCGGGCACGGCGTATTTTCACGTGGGCGCGGGCATCGTGGCGGATTCGGTGGCGGAGGCCGAGTATGAGGAGACGCTGGCGAAGGCGCGGGGTTTTCTGGCGGCGTTGGAATGGCAGCCGGCGGGATCACAGCGCCGCGCGCTGACGTGACAATCTCGTTGGCCGCCCACCAGCCCGCGTCAAGGCGGGAATACCCCGAGTTTAATCCTCATATTTTCTGCTCGCGCTGCTTGCGGCGCTTGCGTATTGGATAGTCATGGTCGTGTTTCTCAACGGTCAATTCGTCGCGGAATCGCAGGCAGTGTTGCCGGTGACGGACCGGGGATTTCTTTACGGTGACGGCCTGTTCGAGACGATGCGGGTCTTCAACGGCCGCCCGTTCCGCATGGCGCAGCATCTCGAACGCATGATGCGCGGGGCGGACTTTTTGAAGATCACGCCGCCCTTCACGGCCAAAGAACTGCAAAACTTCGCGCCGCAACTCATCGAGAAGAACCAACTGCCCGATTCCGTGCTGCGCGTGACGTTGACGCGCGGCTCCGGCGAGCGCGGCTACACGCCGAAAGGTTGCGGCGCGCCGAACCTCGTCATGTCGTTGCATCCGGCGGAGCCGATTGATCTGGAGCGTCCGCCGTGTTGCGCGCTGGCCACGAGTTCCCTCCGGATCCCCGCCACGGACGCGCTGTCCTCGTTCAAGACCACGAACAAACTGTTGCAGGTCGTGGCGCGGATGGAAGCGGAGGCGAAGGACGCCGACGAAGCGCTAATCCTCAACAGCAACGGCGAAGTGGCCGAAGCCGCGGCGGCCAATCTGTTCTGGGTTTACCACGACAAGGTTTGCACCGTGCCGACCGGGCGCGGAGTTTTGCCGGGCATCACCCGCGCCGTCGTGCTGGAGATCTGCCAGAACCTCGGCTTCCAGACCAACAAGCGCGTCATCAAACCGGAAGCGCTCGCCAGCAGCGAGGCGATTTTTCTTTCCCAAAGCGCGCGCGGCATCGTTGAAGTGACGAGCTTCGACGGCGAGCCGGTCGGCCAGTCCCCGTTGGTGGAAAAGATTCACCGCAGCTACTGCGAGATGCTGGCGACGGAGTGAACGGTGCAGGTTGAAGTTCACGCTTCTCAGCCAGATCCCTTCAGATTAAAAACGGAATCCAACTTAACGCAGAGGCGCAGAGAACGCAGAGTTGCGCGGAGGAGATACCTGGAAGAAATCACCAAACGGTGAACGCGGACCGGTCTGTAAAACCCTGCGTTCCTCTGCGTTCTCCGCGTCTCTGCGTTAAAGTCAGCCCGGGTCCAACTGCATCGTTCCGACTTCAGCGTGTCCCGGGACAATCCGCAACTGACGGGATTGAATTCCAACGCGGCGAAAGTCTTCGTCGCCAGAAAACCAAACAAACCCGTTGACAGTTTTCTTCCGCGTGGGCACTATATCCGCGACGGATATAGTTAAGCAAACGACCTGCGCCATGCCTTCAAAGAAAACCGACCCCGAAGATTTGTTGCCGCTGACCCCGGCGGCGTTTCACGTCCTGCTGGCGCTCGCCGATGGGGAACTTCACGGCTACGCCGTGATGCAGGAGGTCGCGGCGCACACCGACGGGCGGATGAAGATGGGGCCGGGCACGCTTTACGGCACGATCAAACGACTTATGGAGGCAGGATTGATTGAGGAATCTGACGAGCGGCCCGACGCGGAGTCGGATGACGAGCGCCGCCGTTACTACCGCCTGACGGGCGTGGGCCAGCGCGTGGTCAAGGCCGAGGCGCAGCGTTACGCGGACATGGCGGCGGTGGCGCGCGGCAAGCGGCTCATCGGCAAATTGACGAGGGCGATCCAAACTTGAGCAGAACATGTCCGCGCCTGTCGAAACCAGAACCGTGCTGAATTCGCAGAAACTCTATGAGCGATTGCTGGCGCTCTATCCGAAGGCCCATCGCGAAGAATACGGCCCGCCGATGGCGCAGCTTTTCCGCGATCAGTCGCGCGACGCGTGGCGGGAGGCGCGGGTGCGGGGAGTGGTGGTGCTTTGGCTGCGGGTGCTGCCGGATCTGGTGAGGACGTCGTTGCTGGAACATCTCGCCGCGTTGAAAGGAAAAAAATCCATGACTGATAAAATCTCTCAAGTCACAAGTCCCGGCTCCGCGCCGCTGAAAACTTTTTTCACGGTGGCGGCAGTTGTGTTTTTGGTGGTGTTCGGTTTCAGCGTGCTGGTCACGTTTCTGTTGCCGGAATCCTTTGCCAGCACCACCCGTATCAAGGTCGAGCGCAACGTGACCGACATTGACGGTCTGGTCGGGAGCCGTTCGGCGGCCGCCACCGATCCTTATTTCATCCAGACGGAATTTGAAGTGATTCAATCCGAAGTGGTGCTGGGCCGCGTCATCGAGTCGTTGGATTTGAACACGGTGTGGGGCAAGCGTTACGTCGGAGGGCAGAAGCTCAAAACTTCCGAGACCTTGGGTCTGCTCAAGTCGCGCATGGATTTGCGCCCGGTCCGCAGCTCCAGCTTGATCGAAATCCGTGCTTACAGCGAAGACAAAGATGAGGCGGCCCGTATCGCCAACGCTGTTGCAGAAGCGTACCGCGAACACCGGCGGCAGGAACGGCTGCAATTGGCACAGGGCGCTGTCAAGGCGCTTGAACAGCGCTTTCAGGAGCAACAAGACCGGATCCTTAAGACGCAAACTGAATTGGAGAAACTTCGGAGCGTGCTCGAAATCTCCGATAACGAAGCGGTGGGCTCCATCCAAAATCTCTCGATCGGAAGGAATGCCTTGGGGAAATATGAAACTCAATTGATGGAGGGGTCAGCGCGGTTGGCTGAAATGCGTCTTTCCATGGAGAAGTTGAAGACTTTGGGCAATAATCAGTTAAGGCTGGTGCTACCGCGCATAAGTCCGGACGCAATGTTGAATGAACTCAACAGTCAGTTGAACCTAGCCGAACAGGGACTGGCGCGAATGAAAAAGGATTTTGCTCCGGGACATCCGCAATACATGCAAGCCGAAGATTTGGTTGTCGCGCTAAACAAAAAAGTGGATCAAGCCGTGGCCGCAATCATGACCGCAAGGGCGAACCAGGTGGACTCTGCTGAGGAGGCCGTGACCAAAATAAAAAAAGAAATGGAAGATGCGAAGAAGTTCGACCTTGCAAGGGCCGAAAAAAATCGGCCCTATTACGACAAGAAGCGTGAGTTGGAGGAATTGTTCGGCATCGCGCGCGCGTTCAGTGTGAAACTTTCCTCTGAGAAGATTGATGCGGCGTTTTCCACGTCAAGCTCGGTAGAGATCATTGATCGTGCCGTGCCTGGTCTGCGCCCGGTGCAGCCAAACAAGCCGCTGAATCTTTTCCTCGGCGCGTGTGGCGGACTGTTGCTGGCCCTGATGATTGGCGGCGGCGCGGCATGGATTGTTTCGCGGATTCGGAAAAGCGCGCGCGGAAAGGCCGCTGCTTCCTGAGTCATCGGGAAGTGCCAGCCGGCTTCAATCTTCCGAGAACAAGCAAGCCCATACCGTCGCGGGTAAACTGCGGGCAAACGAACTCCCCCTCGCTGCGACGCCCGATCCAGCTACCTGAACAGGTCGCTGTGCGTGCCGGTCCGCTCAAAGCGGACGTGATCACCTTCGAGCGTGTAAATCAAGATCCAGTCCGGTTCGAGGTGACAATCGCGGCTGCCGTGCCAGTCACCGCGCAGGGGGTGGTCGTGCAGTTCCGGAGGCAGCGCCGAACCGTCAATCAACCAATCAAGGACGACTTTGAGTTTCGTCAGATTCTTGCCGCGCCGGGTGGCCAGTTTCACGTCTTTCTTGAACTGCGACGCGCGGCTGAAGGTTCTCACAGGCCCAGGTCGGCGAACAGTTCACGCTTGGAGGAGAAATATTTGACGCCACGCCCGCGTCGGCCAGCCCGGAGGGTTCTGATGGTGACCGCGTTGGGAATTTCCACGGCGAACGGCAATCCGCGCCGCAACTTGATCTGGCGATAAAGCAAATGAATGGTCTCGGTGACGCTCAAACCCAGTTCCGCCAGGATGTCTTCAACTTCGGTTTTAAGGCGCGGCTCGATCTGCGCGCGAATGGTTGCGGTCTTGCTCATGGGCGCACTTTAGACCTTGAACCGCCTCGGCTCAAGCGCTCGTTCAATCCTCCGAAAACAAATAATCCAGATCCGCCTTCGACAGGCTGCGGGCGAAACCTTCTTCGCCGAGCACGTCGGCGATGGTCTTGGCTTTGCTCTGTTGCAATTCCCAGATTTTTTCCTCGACGGTGCCGGGCGCGATGAGGCGGTAGGCGTTCACGGTTTGCGTCTGGCCGATGCGATGGGAGCGGTCAATGGCCTGCGCCTCGACGGCGGGATTCCACCACGGATCGTAAAGCACCACGTAGCTCGCGTTGGTGAGGTTCAAGCCTGTGCCCGCCGCACGCAGGCTCAGCAAGAACACGCCGGGGTCGGGATCGCTTTGGAAGGCGTTGACGACTTCCTGCCGGTCCTTGGTCTGGCCGGTGAGCAGATGCGTCTTGATGTTGCGCGCGTGGCAGTCCCGTTCGAGCAGATGCAGCATCTGCACAAACTGCGAGAAGACCAACACCTTCTGGCCCTCGGCGACGAGGGCATCCAAAAGTTCGAACAGAGTTTCCGTCTTGCCGCTCGGCGAATCGTTGCCGACGAGTTGCGGATGACAACAAACCTGGCGCAGCCGGGTGAGCGCGGCGAGCACGTGCATCTTGCTCTTGTTCAAACCCTGCTCGGCGACGGCCTGCATGATCTGGTCGCGGCTGCGGCGGAGTTCGGCAAGATAAAGTTTCCGTTGTTCCTCGCCGAGCGGGCAATCGCGGCGCTGCTCGATGCGGTCGGGCAAATCTTTCGCGACGTGTTTCTTCAAGCGGCGCAGCAGCAGCGGGCGCAACTTCGCGGAGAGCCGGCGGCGCGCGATGCGCTGGGCGCTTTCCACGTCGTCGCCGCCTTTCGGCTCGTAGGTTTCGAGGAAATGTTCCTGATTGCCAAGGTAACCGGGCTGGATGAAGTCCACGATGCTCCAGAGATCGAGCAGGCGATTTTCCAGCGGCGTGCCGGTGAGGGCGAGTTTGTGCTCGCACTTGAGTTGCTTGACGGATTGCGTGACCTGCGCGCCGGGATTCTTGATGAACTGCGCCTCGTCGAGAATCACCGAGCGGAACGCGAACTTTTGCAACTCCTCGAGGTCGCGCCGGAGGAGCGCGTAATTCGTCACGATGAGATCGTGCTGCGGAATCTTGGCGCGAAGATTGTGACGGGCCGCGCCGCTTTCGAGCACGAGCACTTTGAGTTCGGGCGTGAAGCGTTCGGCTTCGCGCCGCCAGTTGTGGAGCACGGACACGGGGCAGATGACGAGCGACGGCTTGGGATCTTTCCGGTTGCGTTCCTTTAGCCACGCGAGCCACGTGAGCGTCTGCAACGTTTTGCCGAGGCCCATGTCGTCGGCGAGAATTCCACCGAGACGGATCTGGACGAGGTGCGCGAGGAAATCAAAACCTTCTTTCTGGTACGGGCGCAAGTCGGCGTGCAACCCCAGCGGCATGTTGGTGACGGGAACGCCTTTGAAATCGCGGACGCGTTCGCGCAGGGCCTTGGCTTCTGCCGAATCGGCGAAGCGCGAGAAATCCTGTTCGTCCAAGTGCGCGACGTTTTCCATCCCGATCTTTTGCGGCATGGCGATCAAGCCGTCCACGCCGAGATCAGCCATCGCTTCGTGCGCGTGTTGCACGGCGTCGGTGTCGAGTTCGACCCAGCCGGAGTTCGGCAATTTCACGAAGCGACCCGTCGCGCTCGCGAGCCGTTCGAGGTCGGTCTTGCTCAGCTTCATCCCTTCGGCTTCCCACTCGGCGGAAACCGCGAGCCAGTCAATGCCGCTGCCCTTGACGATCAACTTCGGCTTGAGCCGGCGCGGCGTGAGGAAGAGGCGATGGAAGGCCGGATTGCCGAGCGACTCGGCGCCCTCGGGCCGCTCCTGCCACGCGCGCGCGAGCGTGCCGAGGCAATTTTCATTCGCATCGCCGACCCAGAGGCCGGGTTCGGGCGTGAACCAATCGAGCTTGCGCAGCCACTGGACGGCGGGATCGAGGCGCGGGTCGTCGAGGATTTCCGGTTTCTCGGCGGCGCGGCCTTTGCGATCGTGCGGTTGCCACTCGTGACCGGTCCACATCCAGACGCTTTGGTCCTTGAGACTCTTGGCGAGCAGGCGGACGCGGACCGTGTCGTCGAGCAATTCAAAAACGAACTGCGGCATCGCGGTGTGGGTCACGCAAAGCTGTTCCCAATCCACGCCATGGTTGGATCCCGACTTGCGCAAATGCACCAGCAGCCGGTGGCTGAGCCGGCGCACCGGGATGGCGGGCTTGCTGGCCCAATGTTCGATGACCGCCGGCGGCGGCGCGTCGCGCAGCAGGAAAAAAGTATTCCCGACGAGCGCAAGGGCGGGCTGTTGGTTGAAAAATTTCACGCTGGCGAGCGGAACTTTTTCGCCGGTCGGCAGGGTCAAAAGATGGGTGAAGGAAAGTTCCTTGTCGCCGTTTTCGAGATGCGGCGCGAGGGAAGCCACCTGCCCGAGAAATTGCAGCGGCTTCCCGTCTGGCGCGAGTTCTAGCCGCGAAGTGTGACCCCAGCGCGCGAGCCAGTGCAGCAGTTCGAGGTCGGAGAGCACGAGCGTGTTGTCGCCATCGCGGCGGTTGCGGTGCGCGTCGCCGAGCCATTGGATGAACTCCCAGTCCGCCGGCGGGAAAAGTTCCTGCTCGTGCGCGGCGCGGGTCACGAGATCAATCATGTCCTGCAACGTGCGGACCTTTTCACCGGTGCGCGGACGGAACAAATGGAACTGCACGCCGAGGCGCTGGCGCGCGGGATTGTCGTCATCGGTGACGAGCTTGCAGATCACGCGCAAGGTGGCGCGGGGCGTGTCGAGCAGCGGCGCGGCGGGCGGGAACAGCCAGTGTTCGAGGGCTTGAACGAGCTTCACTTCCTGCTCGGCCTCCTCGACTTTCGCGAACCGGGCGAGGTTGGCGTGGGTCTGGAGTTCCGTCGGCATGGGCCGGCCGGCGCGCAGGAAAAGGAAGGCGACTTCTTCGAGGCGGGCCGTGCCATGGGCATTGAGCAGGCGCGGCCACCAGTCGGTCGTGGGAAAGTCCTTCCGCGAGAGGGAGAACTTCTCGAAGTAATCCTCCAGCAGCAGCCACGAGCGTTGCGAATCAGGACAGGTCGCGAAGCTGCGCAGAATATCTTCGCGCTCGGTGACGGCGGATTTGGAATCGGAAAGCTCCCGCCGCAGATCGGCGAAGGCGCCGTACGTCTGGGAGAGAACTTTGTGGTGCGCGTCGTACTTGGTCGTCCCGGTGGAGCGCGATCCGTTCCCTTTTTTGGATGTGCTGTTGGGCATCTGATTAACTACGCGTGCAATGGAATATCATTTCGTCATCTGGCGCGCCCGCGGTCAATCAGAAAGAGGAAATTTTTTGGTCGGGAAAACCCGTGGGCCGGCGTTTGGATTGGATTTGCGGCCCGCGCTCGGGGAAACTGCCCCCGATGAAGCTGCTGGTCATCTCGCTCGCGGGCATCGGCGACACGCTGTTCGCCACGCCGCCGCCGCGTCGCGATCCCCGAGCCCAACGGCAATAAAATCCCCACGGCAACCCAAACGCCGACCGCCTTGGGCGCGGAAAAACCGAGCTGCTCAACTGCCGCCACTAATCCGGTGGCGACAAGGCGTCAATGATTTGCTGCGCCTCACTGATCAAATGCGCCGCCAGCGTTGGATTCGATGGCGCGATCTGTGCCCGCACCTTGTTTTGGAAAGCGCGCAACTGATTCAGCCCGGGCGTGAGGTCGCACCGGTCGAAGGAACTCGCCGCCGCGCGCAAAGAGGCCACAAACGCCCGCGCGTTGCGCCGGCCGAGAAATGACTCTTCCACCTCGGCGATCATCAAGCCGAGACATTCAGAGGGCGTCAGCACTTCGAACTCGGTTGTCGCTGTGCCGACAGCCTGGCCGTCGCTCACGGTCAGCGTGACGATATGCGTATCGGGCGCGAATTCGTTCGTGACGATGCTTCCGGTGGCAAAGGTGTTCGTGCCCTCGGTCCAGAAGAATTGCAACGGGTCGTCCTCCACGTCGCTCGACGCGGAGCCATCGAGGACAACCCTCGCGTTGCCGCAAACCGGCGCAATCAGAATTTGATTCGTCACGCCGGCGAACTCGGCGAGCGGTGAAACGGAAATCTTGGCGAACGGCGCGTCGTTTACCGGTCGAATCATGATGCTGACGGTGGCCGGCAGCGAATTCGTCTGACCGTCGCTCACGCTGAACAGGAAGTTGTCCGGACCGTTGAAATTTGTGTTCGGGCGATACGTCAGGTTCGGAGGTGACCCGGTGAGCGAACCGTGCGCGGGCGCACCAACGCTAAATGTGAGCGGGTCGCCGTCCACATCGAACGCGCCGAGCGTGAGGGTCACGGTCGTGTCTTCATCGAGCGCGACGGATTGCGCCAACGCGACCGGCGGGTCGTTGACGGGCAACACCGTGAGACTGACGACAGCGGGCGGGGAATCCACCAGCCCGTCGTTGACCTTGAAAGTGAAGCTGTCCGGGCCGTGGTAATTTTGCGCCGGCGTGTAGATCACGTTGGGCAAGGTGCCGGTGAGCGTGCCGTTGACCGGCGGCGTCACCAGCTGATACGTCAGCGGATCGCCCTCCAAGTCGGCCGCCTGTGCCGTGAGATTGGTTGAAGTGTCTTCGTCCAGCGTGACGGATTGGGCGAGTGCGGTTGGGAAGGTGTTGACCGTGAGCACGGCGTTGGAACTGATGATGGAGCCGAAGGCGTTGGTGACGCGGACGGAGTAAAGGCCCGCGTTGGAGGCGGAAACATTTGCCAGCGTCAATGATGTGCTGGTGGCGCCCGCAAGGTTTGTCCCGTTGAATCGCCATTGGTACTTTAAGGTCGGGGTGCCGGCCGCCACAACTGTGAAGTGGACGTCTTCACCAACTGTGAGTTTCTGACTGGTCGGGTGAAGTAGAATTGAAGGCGGCTCCTGGCACTTGCCCGTGACACCAGCGCCGAAGAGGGTTTGGATTTTCGCCGCCGTCAGCGCTTGGTTGTAAAGGCTCGGCTCGTCAATCTTGCCCACAAACAAACCCACGAACGGAGAGCTTACGTTCCCTGCGGCCAAGCCGCCGACGTTGGCGCCAATACCCAGGGCATTGGTCCCGGGGAAAATGCTGAGGGCGAAGGGTGTTTGATTGTGCAGGACTCCATTCACGTACATCCGCAAGGTCGCTCCGTCATACGTGGCCGCCAAATAGGTCCACTGGTTCACCGGCACCGAGTTGCTGCTAAATACGACAGTAAAGCCCGAGGCGGTGCCATTGGGGCTTACCAGGAAGTT
>SIBJ01000018.1 GCA_009695195.1 Pedosphaera sp. | reverse complement strand
GGTGCGATTAAAGGCGGGTGAGGGTGAGCGGGTGCTGGCGGTATTTTTGGACTGCGGTGGCAAGTCGGACGCGACACCGCTTTCGAGCGCACGGGGCGGGTTGCTCATTGCCATCGCCGTCGTCGGTGCCAAAGCGGTGTCGCGTCCGACTTGCCACCGCAGTCCATTATGCCCTCACCCGTTTTTAATCACACCCGCCCGTCGGTGCAAAGTAAAAGGCTTGAGAATCTCTTCTCAAGCCTTCTGTTGGAGGAACCAAACCGATTACGGCAGCTTGTGCGTCGAAGAAACCTTCTTGCAGACCGGCGCGGTGGCCACGTCCACGAGGGTGTAGCTGTTGGCGAACGTCGTGCCGCCCGAGGGACAGACCACGGAGTTCTTCAGATACGGCGTCACGTCACTCTCGGCGACTGTGTCCGTCGTGTTCTTCTTGTTTTCCAGCGCCCATTCCTGGATGGCGCCGTCAATCTGGCGAAGGTTGTTGATACAGGCGTTCTGTTGTGAGGTCGTACGAGCGCGCACGAAGTTCGGGATCGCGATCGCCGCGAGGAGGCCGATGATGGCCACCACGATCATGATTTCAACCAGGGTAAAGCCCGCGTTACGGGTGTTTCGGATTTTCATAGAGACTAACCACCTTTCTTTTGACGCGGCGTGAACTACACGGCAGGCGGGTTATGATGATTTCGTTTGTTGCTCACTTATTGCCTGCCGCAACCGCGAGTTTGTCTAAGCAACCCGGATACCAACTTTTAACTACCCCAACGAGCGCGTTTTCGACCCGCGGCCGAAGGTCCAGAAACAAAAAAGGCCTGGGATTGCTCCCAGGCCTTGAAGTAAGGACCGATGGATTACGGCAGAACGTGCGTGCCCGACACCTTCTGGCAGGTCGGCTTGGTCGCAACGTCCACGAGCGTGTAGCTGTCCGAGAACACGGTGCCGCCCGAGGGACACACGACGGAACTCTTCAGATACGGAGTCACGTTGGCCTCGACAACTACCGCGGTCGAGAGCTGCTTGGTTTCGAGCGCCCATTGCTGGATCGCGCCGTCAACCTGACGGAGGTTGTTGATGCAGGCGTTCATCTGCGAGGTGGTACGAGCGCGCACGAAGTTCGGGATCGCGATCGCCGCGAGGAGGCCGATGATGGCCACAACGATCATGATTTCCACCAGCGTGAAGCCCGCGTTACGGGTATTTCGGATTTTCATAGACTAACTGCCTTTCTTTTTTTACGCGGCGTGAACTGCACGACAGGCGGGTTTAGGATTATTACAACTTTCGTTCACGTAATTGCCTGCCGCAACCGCGAGTCCTCGTTTAGCAGGCGCGATGCCAGCGTTGCCGGCCATCGCTAAGTCCGACCAAGCAAAAAAGGCTTGGGAATCCCTTCCCAAGCCTTTTTGAATACAAAGTGCCTTCAGATCACGGCGGCAGTTTGTGCAAACCTGTCCCGATGCCAACGCCGTTTTTCAGACAGGTGGGCTGTGCCGCCACGGTTGTGACCGCATAACTATCCGCGAACAAAAGCCCACCCGAAGGACAGACCACCGAGTTCTTCAGATACGGCGTCACGTCCGCCTCGGCCACCGCGTCAGTTGTGTTCTTCTTCTGCTCCAACGCCCACTGCTGAATTGCACCATCAACCTGGCGCAAGTTGTTGATGCAGGCGTTCAGTTGGGCCGTGGTGCGGGCGCGCACGAAGTTGGGGATCGCAATCGCCGCCAACAGGCCGATGATGGCCACGACGATCATGATTTCCACCAGCGTGAAGCCAGCCCTATTGTTTTTCATTTTTTTCATACTGACCTTTCTTTTCTTGTGCGGCGTGAACCCGGCGGCAGGCGGTTATATGATTGCGGAGACGGTTCACGAATTGCCTGCCACCAACCGCACGATTACCATACCAATTTTCAACCCCGCCGCAAAGCGGAAGTTCCCCCGCTTGGCCCTGTTTGATACCCGAACCGCTTCCGTAATAAATCGGCACGGAATATCCAAGTCCCGCCAACCACCTGCTCCTTCAATAGAGTACGTGCCTAAAAACTTACCCACTCGTCTGGAATCTGGACACGGCCATAACCCTTGTCCCGTCCCGGCCCCCTCGCTATCGTCGCCCCATGACACTTGACCCCGACGCCCCCATTTACGTCGCCGGCCACCGCGGACTCGTCGGCAGCGCCGTCTGGCGCGAACTCCAACGCCGCGGCCATCGGGGACTCCTCGGTCGCACCCACGCCGAACTTGATCTCCTGGATACCGCCGCCGTCCAAAAATTCTTCGCCACCGAAAAGCCTGCCCACGTCATCCTTGCCGCCGCGCGCGTCGGCGGCATCCACGCCAACAACACCCGGCCCGCCGAGTTCATCTACGAAAATCTCCAGCTCCAAACCAACGTCATCCACGCCGCTTGGAAATCCGGTGTGAAAAAACTCATCTTCCTCGGCAGTTCCTGCATCTACCCGCGCGAAGCCCCGCAACCCATCCGCGAAGACGCCCTGCTCACCTCCGCCCTCGAACCCACGAACGAGTGGTACGCCATCGCCAAAATTGCCGGCCTCAAAATGTGCCAGGCCTACCGCCGCCAGTACGCCGCCGACTACATCTCCGCCATGCCCACCAACCTTTACGGCCCGGGCGACAATTTCGACCTCACTTCCTCCCACGTCCTCCCCGCGCTCATTCGCAAATTTCACGAAGCCAAATCCACCCGCGCCCCCGCCGTCACCTGCTGGGGCACCGGCGCGCCCCTCCGCGAATTCCTCCACGCCGACGACCTCGCACGCGCCTGCGTTTTCCTGCTGGAGAATTATTCCGACGAAAAAATCATCAACGTCGGCAGCGGTCGCGAACTCACCATCCGCCAGCTCGCCGAAACCATCGCCCGCATCGTCGGCTTCCCCGGCGAAATCCAGTGGGACACCACCAAGCCCGACGGCACCCCGCGCAAACTCATGGACAGCTCGCGCCTCTTCGCCCTCGGCTGGCGACCGCAAGTGGACTTGGAAACCGGCATCCGCGCCGCCTACGATGATTTTTTGAAACGCGAAGCGCAAAAAAGCTGAAAGCTAAAATCACACGTCGTGGAGTAAATGCCCCGAGCGCCCGGCCATTTTTCAAATCCTCCCGCGCCCCCCGCCCTCGCCTCCCAACTTTCAACTCTCAACCCTCAACTCTCAACCCTCAACTTCCCCCCACCGCCCTCACAGCCGTTTCTCGTCAGCGTCAATGTAATCCACGAACGTCTTGAGATCGGTGCGATGTTCGAGGCCGCTCTCCTTCAATCTCATTTTGAACCGTTCCTGACCGGCGGGATCATCCGCCTTCGGACGCGACAACTGTTCCTGCGCGTGGGCGGCTTTCTCGGCATCGCTCTTCTTCACATTCTTGTGGACCCAATCGCAAACCTCGCCATCGGTCACGGTCGCTTTCACAACTTCGACGAACTGTTCGTGCGTCAGCCCAGCGGCCTTGAGCCACATGCCGTCGAAGGCTTTCCCGAGATTCGGCTGATACTCCGGCGCCAACTTGCCCGCGAGGTGCAATCGAATCTTGTCGAGGTAACGCGGCAGGTGAATCCAGCCGTCCATCGTCTCGCGGCAACTGCGGGGATAAATGATTTCGCTCATGCGCCAATGATTGGAAGAGCGGGCGGCGATGTCAATGCCAGGACGTGTTGCGTATTGCGTGTTGTGTCAAGTGGCCACCGGGCGTCGCTCGCTGCTTGACGCAACACGCACCACGCACCACGCTTTTCCCATGACATCGCCGCCCCGAATACTTCCTTCGCTCACAGTCCTGGTTTGCCTCACCGCCACGTGCGCCCCCGCCACCGACTGGCCGCACTGGCGCGGGCCGCAGGACAACGGCGTCGCCGACGCCGGGACTTATCCTGTGAAATGGAGCGACACGGAAAATCTTTTGTGGAAAACGCCGCTGCCCGGCAAGGGCAGTTCCACGCCCATCGTGTGGCGCGAGCGCATTTATCTCACCGCGCCGGCGAACGGTGAGGACGCGGCGCTCGCGTTTGATTGGTCAGGAAAACTTCTTTGGCAAACCAAGCTCGGCACCGAGCGCGCTGGGAAACATCCCAACGGTTCGGGCAGCAACGCTTCGCCCATCACCGACGGCGAGAGCGTGTTTGTCTATTTCAAGAGCGGCAATTTCGCGGCGCTCGAGCTCGACGGTAAAATCCGCTGGCAGACGAATCTCGTTCAAGCATTCGGCAAGGACACGTTGTACTGGGATCACGGCGCGTCGCCGGTCTTGACGGAGAAATTCGTCGTGATGGTGCGGATGCATCACGGGGAATCCTGGCTTGCCGCCTTTGACAAAACCACGGGCGCGATGCGTTGGAAGGTCGCGCGCAATTTCGACACGCTCGTCGAAGGCGATCACGGCTACTCCTCGCCGCGCGTCGTCCGCGATCACGGCCAGGAGGCGTTGCTGTTGTGGGGCGGCGAACATCTCACCGCGCACTCCGCCGCCGACGGAAAACTTCTGTGGACATGCGGCGGCTTCTCCGCCGATGCGAAAGCGAACTGGCCCACCGTCGCGTCCGTCGCGGTGGCGGGCGACATCGCGGTCGTTCCCTTTGGTCGCAGCGACCGTGGATTCCCGTTCCTCTACGGCATCAAACTCGGCGGCGAGGGCGACGTGACGAAAACCCACATCGCGTGGAAACGCACGGACACGGGAACCTTCGTGCCGAGTCCCGCCGTGAACGCAGGCCGCGTTTATCTCCTCCGCGACCGCGGCGAAGTCGAGTGCCTCGATCCCGCGACCGGCAAGACGATCTGGGCCGACGCGCTTCCAAAGGCGAGCGCGAACTTTTACAGTTCGCCCGTCATCGCCGCCGGAAAACTCTACGCGATCCGTGAGGATGGCGCGGTATTCGTCGCGAAGGTTGAAGACAAATTCGAGTTGCTCGCCGAGAACGCGATGGGCGAGCGAGTGGTCGCGTCGCCGGTGTTGATCGCCAACCGCATTTTCATCCGCGGCGAGAAAAATCTTTACTGCCTCGGCGAGAAGTGAAGGTGAGAGTCAAATTTGATTTTGACGTCGCCGTGCTCGGCGGCGGCAGCGCGGGTTACGCCGCCGCGCGCACGGCAACGGCCGCCGGATTGAAGACGGTCGTCATTGAAGGCGGCCGGGAAGTCGGCGGCCTTTGCATCCTGCGCGGTTGCATGCCAAGCAAGGCGTTGCTCTACGCGGCGGAAGTCTTGCACCTCACTCGACACGCGGACACCTGGGGCATCAAAATCAAATCCGCCGGCTTCGACTTCGCGCGCGTGATGAAACGCAAAGTGCAGCGCATCGCGGAGTTCGCAGATTACCGCCGGCAGCAGTTGGCGAGCGGCAGGTTCAAGTTCATCCGCGCGAACGCGAAGTTCTTGGACGCGCACACGGTCGCTCTGAGCAATGGCCGCTCACAACGCGCCCGGCATTTCATCATCGCCACCGGCTCAGTGGTTTCACCGCCTCCCCTGCCCTCGCTCGCCGAAGTCGGCTGCCTCACGAGCGACCACGCGCTGTCGCTCAAGAAACTTCCCAAGTCGCTCATCGTTCTCGGCGGCGGCGCGATTGCGTGCGAACTGGCGCAATTCTTCGCGCGCTTCGACGTGAAGGTCACGATGATCCAACGCGGCTCGCACGTGTTGAAAGAATTTGATGAAGACGCGGCAGCGGTCGTGGAAAAAGTTTTCCGCAGCGAAGGCATTAAACTTTTCACCGGCACGAAACTTCTCGACGCCCGGCGCAATGGCAAACGCAAGGTCGTCGTCTTCGAGCAAAACGGGAAACGTCTGCGCGCCGAGGCTGATGAAATTCTGCTGGCGCTCGGTCGCTCGCCGAACACGGCGGGACTCGGATTGGAAAACGCCGGAGTGGAAACTGAGAATGGCCGGATCATTTCCGACGAACGGATGCGGACGAGCGCGCCGCACATTTTCGCGGCGGGCGATTGCACCGGGCCGCACGAGATCGTCCACATCGCCGTCCAGCAGGCGGAGATCGCCGCGCACAACATCGCGTACCCGCGCCGACAGCGCGCGATGGATTACCGGCTGTTGACGAGTGTGGTGTTCACCGATCCGCAGGTCGCGACCGTGGGCTTGACCGAAAAGGCCGCCACCGCGCGCGGGATTCCGTTCCGTGCCGCGAGCTATCCGTTCAACGACCACGGCAAATCGCTCATCATGGAAGCGCTCGACGGCTTCGTGAAAGTGTTGGCGAACCCTCGCACCGGCGAAATCCTTGGCGGCTGTTGCGTCGGCCCGATGGGCGGCGAATTGATTCACGAAATCACCGCCGCGATGGCGAAGCGCATGACCGTCCACGAACTCGCCGCGATGCCGCATTATCATCCGACACTCGCGGAAATCTGGACCTATCCGGCGGAGGAGTTGGCGGGTCAGATTCCCGGCACGCCAGGATGAGAGAGAAGTAAAAGATATTTGTGGTGACGCTCGCCCTCACCCCGTCCCTCTCCCCCGAGGAGAGGGAGAATCATCCGCCGGCCTTTTGAGAATTCGAGCATCCACTTTTGTCCTGGGTTTGCAAGCGAAGTCGAGCCCGGGCGCAGGCAAGACCGTCGAACAAATTAACCTTGCGCGCCGACCGCTTCACCCTCTCCTCGGGGGAGAGGGCCGGGGTGAGGGCGAGCCAGAAAACAAATTCCCCCTCGACAGCCAACTTGGCCGGCGCAGAGTTGTCTCTGCGAAACGAGATAGGTGTAAAGTTTGCAGCAAACTTACTGTTTAACGACAGCGCTCACATGGACACTTTCTACCAAGTATTTGGATTCGTAGCCGCATTGTGCGCGGGCATCATTATCCTGACCGTCTTCTTCACCGCCCTCAATCACTTCAAGCGAGCTACACGAGGTTTCGATGTTGTGAAACTAAAGGGTTTCATCAAAGACGGGAAACTTATCAATGTTTATTTGAGTGGTGGAAAGTCTGTGCTGGGAGTTCGGTTTGTTGGATTCACAGACCAGAATTCAGGCAAGGGTGGTGTTCCTTACCAGTTATCCAGCATGGTTGTTTTGGAGACTGTGAAGGAAGCGCGCGTTCTGATTCGCGCGGATTCTGTGAGAATGATTGAGGAGATCGAAGATGTCGGTTAAAATTCAGATCGGCTGCAATTCTTCGCCGTAAACTTCAGCCGGGTAGTCTTTCGATTCCTTCTTCCGAATTCTTGTCAGTCATCGAATCGTCTCCCATGCTGACAGCGCTTGATGAAAAACCGCGCCGTCATTTTTTCCGCGCTGCTCATCGCCGCGACCGCGGCGGCGGTGGTGTGGTGGTTCGTGTTCCGAACTTCACAGCACGTGAGCGGGCCGGTGCGGCATGAGGTTTATGTCTGGCAACGCGCGTGGACGGAGCCGGTGCGCGAGGCGGTGTCGCAGCACGCCACGAACTTCGCTGCGGTCGTTCCGCTCAAGGCCGAGATTTCCTGGAAGGACAAGAAGCCGCAACTCACGCGCGTGGCGGTGGATTATCCGACGCTTGCGAAAGCGCAGATGCCCGTCGGCATCGCGCTGCGCATCGGTTCGTACGCGGGGCCGTTCGCAGGAGCGCCGAGCACCGCCTCGGCCAGTTCCGAGCGTTCACCCCAACGAGCCGAGACGGTGCTCGGCGCTCCGAACAATGCCGCAGCGCAAGACGAAGCCATCACAACTTTTCTCTGCGATCTCGCCGCGTCGCTCGTCGCGGAGGCGCAGACGAATCACGTCGCGTTGAGCGAACTGCAAATTGATTTCGATTGCGCGGAGTCAAAGCTCGATGGCTATCGCGTCTGGGTGGAAGCGATTCAACGCCGCGTCGCTCCCCTGCCCGTCACGATCACGGCGCTGCCGAGTTGGCTGAATGCGCGCGCGTTCAAGCGGCTCGTCGCGGTCGCAACGAATTATGTTTTGCAAGTTCACTCGGTCGAGCGGCCGCGAAGTTTTGACGCGCCGTTCACCTTGTGCGATCCGCGCAAAGCCAGTCGCTGGGTTGAAACCGCGGGGCGGATTGGCGTTCCGTTCCGGGCCGCGTTGCCGACGTATGGTTACACGCTGGCGTTCGACCACACGGGCAAATTCATCGGCCTTTCCGCCGAAGGGCCGCGTCCGAATTGGCCCACCAACGCGCAGCTTCGCGAGGTTTTTGCCGATCCCATCGAGATGTCCGCGCTCGTCCAGCAGTGGACCGCCAGCCGGCCCGCGGCGATGCGCGGAGTGATCTGGTATCGGCTGCCGACGATTGTGGATAACTTTAACTGGCGTTGGCAAACGCTCGGCGCCATAGTCGCGTCGCGTTCGCTCCAAGAGAAATTGCGGATCGAACCGCGCCGTGTCGAGGCGGGGTTGGTGGAAATCAAACTCGTAAACGAAGGCGAACTCGACATTTCCTCACGGCTCGCAGTGGAAGTCCGCTGGAGCAATGCCCGTCTGATGGCGGGCGATGCTTTGCGGGACTTTGAATTGGCGGACAGAAGTTTGTCCGCCGCGAGATTCCAAACCAAAACGCAAGGCAGCCGTCTGCCCGCGGGCGACCGCGTGACGATTGGCTGGTTGCGATTCGACCATGACTGTGAGGTGCGGTGTGAACTTAAAAAATTGTGAAGCCTATGCGCTGATCCAAAACTCAAAAAACGAGACCCAATCCGGAAATCAAAATCAAAAACGCGCGAGCAACTCGCCGTTTGCTTCTCTCATTAACACCGGGCTTCGCCCGCGTGACAACGACCGCCTGAATCCCGAAACCGTTTCGACGGTTTCGCTTTCCGAAAAACTCCTTCGCCTTCTCGCGCTCACGCTGGCCCTGCTCTGTCTCGCGGCGACGAACGCCCGCGCGTGTGGGCCGTGGTTCCCCAACAACCTGCTCGACAGCGGCGATCAGGCGGTGCTGGTTTCGCCGACGTTGCGCTTCGGCGACGAACTGGAACGGATGCAACTCATCCAAACCCGCTGGCGTGCGGTCATCACCACGAACGCTTACCCGCAGGAAGCGCTGGAAGCGGAACTGGCCGACCTCACCGCGGCGTTGAAGAAGGCGAAGACTTCGCCGGAGGAAATCGAGCGCATCCGTGACGCGCACCGCGGCGAGCGGGAGAAGTTGCAAGGGTTCGTGAACGACCACGAGCGCTGGCAATCCAGCGGCGGGTGGGACTGGCACGGCCAGGGCCAACAGCGGGAACCCGTCGGCACCGCGCCGAAATTTCCGGGCATCAAATTCGCGCCCGGATTGCCGGAGGAGTTCGTGGATTATTTCGATGGCGCGTGCGCGTGGCGGCGGCCCGACGCCAGAGACGAGGGGAAGGCGCGCGCGGCGTGGGAACGATTGCTCGCGCGGCCGGCGGCGGAGCGGAAATACAAATCCACCTGGGCCGCGTTCATGCTCGGGAAATTGTGGACGGACGAGGACCCGGAAAAGGCGATGGGATATTTCCAGCAGGTGCGCGAACTGGCGAAGCGCGGGTTCGCGGATTCCATCGGCCTCGCGACGGCGAGTCTTGGCCTCGAAGCGCGCGTGAACCTGGACGAGCACCATTTTGAAAAAGCCATCGAACTTTACCTCGAACAACTCGCGGCGGGCGATGGCTCGGGAATTCAGTCGTTGAACATCACAGCGGCAAATGCGCTCAACAACGATGGACCGGGCGGCGAAGAACTCCTGGCCCTCGCCAAAAATCCCCGCACGCAGCGTGTGCTTACCGCGTATTTGATCGCGGAAGGTCCGGTGCCGGTTCACGAGCCGACGAGCGAATCGCCGGCGGATTCGATCACCTTGCGCTGGCTCAAGGCCGTGGAGGCGGCGGGCGTAAAGGATGTCGAGTCCGCGGAGAAGCTGGCGCTGGCGGCGTATCAGGACGGTTCGTTCGCCGAGGCGCAACGCTGGATCAAACGCGCGCCCGGCTCGCCGTTGACGCAGTGGTTGCAAGCGAAACTTTTGTTGCGCGACGGCAAGGTGGCGCAAGCGGCGGCGCTGCTGGCGAAAGTGAGCAACAGTTTTCCGCTCGAATCCATCGGCACCAACGCGCCGGAAACTCTTCTGGACAATCTTTACGTCGTGTTCGCGGACTCGTTTCGCGAGCCGCACGGCGTTGGCGCGCAGGTGCTCGGCGAACTCGGCGTGCTGCGACTGGCGCGGCGTCAATACACCGAGTCGCTCGACGCGCTGTTGCGCTCGGGTTTCTGGCAGGACGCGGCCTACGTCGCCGAGCGGGTGCTCACGCTGGACGAATTGAAAAGTTACGTGGACCGCAACTGGCCGGCGACGATGGTGGAAACAAACAGTTCGCCGACGAACGACGTGGCGGCGGACGATTCATCGGAATGGGTCACACTGCATCGGCCGGCCGAAAACATCCGGTATCTCCTCGCGCGACGGCTCACGCGGTCGCAGCGGGGATTTCTGGCGCGGGAATATTATCCGGAGCAATGGCGCGAGAGCTTTGACGAACTGGCCCTCGGATTGTCCGACGGCTGGAACGAGGCGTTGCCGGCGGAACACCGCGCGAAGGCGCTGTTCTCCGCTGCCGTCGTCACGCGCGCGAACGGAATGGAACTGGTCGGCACGGAAGTCGGGCCGGATTGGTTCGTTCACGGCGGAAACTTCGAGTGCGGTGTGACCGCGGAAGGCCGGACGAACGGAAGTTTCTCCATCCTCCCGGCGGGCAGTGATGAATTGCGCCGCGCGTTCGCGCACGAAGCGGATCCCGCCGCGCGATTTCACTATCGCTACCAGGCGGCGTTCCTCGCGTGGGAAGCGGCGAAGTTGATGCCGAACAATTCCGTCGAGACGGCGCGCGCGCTTTGCACCGCTGGCTCATGGATCAAGAATCGCGACCCGCAGACGGCGGACCTTTTTTACAAATCGCTCGTGCGGCGTTGTCGCAAGACGGACATCGGTGTGGAGGCGGACCGGATCCGCTGGTTTCCCGAACTGGATGTGAACGGTGATGTCATCCCGCGCGACGGGAACATTTCCGCGCCGCCCGAGGAATCAACCGCGCCACCACCCGAGTTCGAGCCGGAGGTTGAGCCGGGCGTCGAGGAAGCCGAGATGGCCGAGGAATCTGAAACGTCCGATGCCGACGCGCTGCCCGCCGCCGAGAAAGGTTACGAATACATCGTCCACGCGGGCGATTCGATCCTGGCCATCGCGCACGCGTATTACGCGCAGGGCGTGAACGTGACGGTGAGGCAAATCTTCGACGCCAATCCCGGCCTCGATCCGGAGCGCTTGCGGATCGGGCAGAAGATTTTCATACCCGCGGCGGAGCGGTAAACGGCAACCCGGCATTGCGCACGCGGCGGAAACGGCTAGTCTCCGCCGCGTGACTTCATCGCCGGAATCGCTTGGCATCATCGCGGGCAACCGCTCGCTGCCGCTGCTGTTCGCACGTCAGGCCCGCAACCTCGGCGTGAAGCGCCTCATCGCGGTCGGCTTCGAAGGCGAAACCGATCCGGGTCTCGCCGCACTCGTGGACGAGATCGTCTGGCTCAAGGTCGGCCAGCTTTCGAAAATGATTTCCACCTTCACCGAGCGCGGCATCAAACAGTGCGTCATGGTCGGCCAGATCGCGCCGAAAAATCTTTTTGACCTGCGGCCGGACTTGCGCGCCATGGCGTTGCTGCTCCGGCTCAAGGAAAAAAACGCGCACACCATCTTCGGCGGCATCGCGGATGAATTGCAGAAGGACGGCGTGGAGTTGATCGCGGCCACACGCTGGCTGGAACCGCTGATGCCGGGCGCCGGCTTCCGGCTCGGCCCGAAGTTGAGCGACGCGCAAGCGGCGGACATCGCTTTCGGTTTTCGCATCGCGAAGGAAATTTCGCGGCTCGAAATCGGCCAGACCGTCGTGGTGAAGGACGGCGCCGTGCTGGCGGTGGAAGGTTACGAAGGCACGGACAAATGTCTCGCGCGCGGTGGAGAACTCGCGGGCAAGAACGGCGGCGCGATTGCCGTGAAAGTTGCCAAGCTGAATCACGACCTGCGCTTCGACATCCCGTGCGTTGGCGAGCGGACATTGGAGACGTGTGCCGGCGCGAAAATCTCCGTGCTCGCGCTCGAAGCTGGCAAGACATTGCTGCTCGAATCGGAAACTTGTGCGCAGCTTGCCGACAAAAACAAGATCACGGTCACCACCGTCGCCTGAACAAGTCGCGGCTTGACGTTGGACATCGGACTTCAGACTTTAGACTCACAAGATGCTTACTTCTCATGAACTGATCGGGTTTGTTTCCCCGGGCCTCGCGAACGAGCTCCTCGATTTCGCGCACGAGTCGGACAAGCCCGCTTACAAAGGCGTGATCGCCGCCGTCGCGCAGGCGCGGCATTTGCGGCCGGTGTTTCTCGAACGCCAGCCACGCGCGCAACGGCACGCCACCATCCTCACCACGCTCACGCGCCCGGCGATGGAGATGATCGCCGGCAATCTCATCCGCGTCTGGCTGGTGCAAAAGCAAAAGCCGATGCTTGTGGATTTTCTCACCGCGCTCGCCATCGAGAACAAGGACGGGGTCGTCGAGGATTTGCCCGCGACAGTGGACGATGAAAAGTTGAAAGCCGCCGTCGAAGTGCTGCTCGCGAAATATCCGCACGAAACCGTGGCGGTCTATCTCAACGCGTTCAACGACATGAACGCGGCGAACTGGGCGAATTTGAAAACCATGCTCGAAGGCGACGCGCGGTTGCAACTCGGCAGCGCCGCCTAAGCCACGGCTTCGGCCGGCATCGGGCAGTTATGGCGGGTGGTCGTGTCCAGACAGTCACGCACGAACTGGGCGAGCTTGCCGATGGAGTACGGCTTGGGCAGAAAGTTGCGGCCTTCCAGAAGTTGAACGTCCTTGCCCGCCATGCCTGGGGTGTAGCCGCTGGTGTAGATGACCTTGATACGAGGATTGCGCGCGCACAGGCGGTCCGCCAGTTCGCCGCCGGACATGCCTTCGGGCATGACCATGTCGGTCACCAGCAGGTCAATCTGCCGGAACGAATCCTCGGCGAGTTTGAGCGCTTTGGGCCCCGAGCTGGCGGTCAACACTTTGTAGCCCTGGATTCGCAGGACCTGCGTGACCATATCGCGCAAATCGCCTTCGTCCTCGGCCACGAGGACCGTTTCCCGTCCGCATTTCAATTCGGCTTCCTGAACCGCCGGGCGCGCCTCCGCCAGCTGATTGGAAACCGGGAAAAAGATGCGGAAGGTCGTGCCCTTGCCCACGGCGCTCTCGACTTCGATCCAGCCGTGATGATGTTTGGCGATGCCGTAAACCGTGGCCAGTCCGAGGCCCGTGCCTTTGCCCACGCCTTTGGTCGTGAAGAATGGCTCGAACAAGCGGTTGAGAATCTTGGTGTCCATCCCGCAGCCGGTGTCGGCGAAGGTGAGGCAGACGAAACCGCCGTGGCGCGGTTCGGGGTCGAGCGCCGTCGGCGCGCGGTCCACCCAACAGAGTTGGGTGCCCACGGAGAGGCGGCCGCCTTCGGGCATGGCATCGCGCGCGTTGACGGCCAGGTTCATCAGGATTTGTTCCATCATGCCGGCGTCGGCGTAGATGGCGGGCAGCGATTCGCCGGGTGAAAAATCCAGCTCGATGTTTTCGCCGACGAGCCGCTTGAGCATGTCGAGCGAATTTCTTGTCGCCTCGTTGAAGTCCAGGTGCCGCGGCTGGGTCACTTGTTTGCGGCTAAAGAGCAACAACTGGCGGACGAACGCGGCGGCGCGCGTGGCGGCCTTGGAAACCTGTTCGGCCGATTTGTGATGCGGCGACGCTCCGCCGAGACCGTGCATGAGGAGGCCGGCGTGACCTTGAATGACGGTCAGGACGTTGTTGAAGTCATGCGCCACGCCGGCGGCCAACTGGCCAACGGCGTCCAGCTTCTGCACGTGCCGCAGTTGCCGCTCCAACACGAGGCGTTCCGTCACGTCCTGCACCAGCAACAGCGCGTGCGGCTGGCCGGCGAGCGTGATGGGCGAGAGCGACACGAGCACGTCGCGCACGATTTCACCGCTGGCCTGAACGCGCGCTTCCTGGTCGCGCACGTCTTCCTGCCGCGCCAGACGGGCATACCATTCCCCGGCCTGCTCGGATTTTTGCCAGAGTTTCAGTTCGGCGGGCGCGCACCCGATGATCTCGCCTTGCGGACGACCGACCAGCTTCAGGAAGCGTTCGTTGACGGCCATGAACTGAAGCTCGGGCAAGGACTGGATCGCCATGGCCACCGGGCTGCCGTGAAAGGCGCGGGAGAATCGTTCTTCGGAAACCCGCAAAGAATCCTCGGCCTTGATCCGGGTCTGGATTTCAGATCGCAAATCCTCGTTGGTGACTTCCAGTTCCGCCGTGCGGCGTGAGACCATTTCCTCCAGTTCGATGCGTTTGAAATTCGCCTGGAGGTTCAACAACCATTTCTTCGTGAGCGAGTGCGCCAGTTGGATCACTTCGATGTTGTAGAACGGTTTTTTGAGGATGACGAGGTTGTCGGCCTGGCCGACCTTGAGACGCATGTCCTCCCACGAGTAGTCCGAGTAGGCGGTGCAAACGACGACCTGCAAATCCGGATAGGTTTCCCAGATGCGCGCGACGGTTTCAATTCCGTCCCAGCCCGGCGGCATCCGCACGTCCACGAACGCCAGCGCATACGGGCGGTTTTCCGCGAGCGACTTTTTCACCAGCTCGAGGGCCTCCTGCCCCTGATAGGCGGAATCCAGTTGGAACTGCGCCGCGCGCTCCGGCTTGGGCGCGGTGTTGAACAGCGCGGCCTCGAGTTTATCCACGGCCTGGCGCTCGGATGTTTCGGGCGCCAAAATTTTCCGGAAATCCGCGTGGATCGCCGGATTGTCATCCACGATCAGAATCCGGTTATTGAGGGCGCGCGGCCCGGTGTAGAAAGATGTTTCCATAGTTGACTCCATTAGTTCGCTGCTGTTTTCCCGTTCCCGTCTGCCCCCACGGCTTTGGTGCCGACGGGCAATTCGAGTGTGAAGACCGCGCCGTGGCCGGATCCCTCGCTCTGTGCGCTCAGACTCCCGCCCATTTCTTTCGCGGCGTTCGCGCCACTGTGCAGGCCGAAGCCGTGACCGTCGGTCTTGGTGGTGAAGCCATGACCGAAGATGCGCGTGAGATTTTCCGGCGCGATGCCGATGCCGTTATCGCGCACGGCGATGACGACGGTGTCCGGTGATTTCAAGCGCACGTGCAACTCCAGGCGTTTCTCCTCCGCGTGTTGAGCATCCATCGCGTGTTTGGCGTTGCGCATCAGGTTGATCAAAACCTGCAACACCTTGTGCCGGTCCACGCAGACTTGCGGCGTGGCGGGATCGTAATACCGGACCACGGCGACGCGGTGCCGCTCGAACGCCGCGGAGTTCATGCGCAGGGCATCCTCCACCAAATCGGTGAGCGTGAGGGTTTCGAGCACGCCGCAAACCTTGGCGTAGTTCTGCTGCATGGCGACGATGCTCTTGATGTGCTCGATGTTCTCGCCGACGGAATTCATTTCCGCGATCAACTCGGTCTGCTCGTGGGCCAATTGGTCGGCCACCGCGCCCAGATAGTCGGGCAGCAGTTTGCCTTTCGGATCGGTCGTCAGGAAATCAACGAGGTGGCCGTTTTGCTCGCGCAACATGGTGGTGGCGCGGCACAGGTTGGTGACCTTCGACTGCCGCAACCGGTCGCCCACCAGGGTGGCGGACACACTCACGCTGTTGAGCACGTTGCCCACGTTATGCAACACGCCCGTCGCCACCTCCGCCATGCCGGCCTGGCGGGAAACAGTCATCAACTCACTGTTGAGCCGGGCCAGTTCCGCCTCGGCTTGCTTCTGCTTTGTGATGTCTTGAAAAATGCCGCGCACCAACTCGGCTTGTCCGTCATGCTCGAGCACGTCCCCGCTTTCGCGAATCGCCACCACACGCCCCCCGGCGGCGATCATGCGGTATTCGTAGCTGTAGGGTTCTCGCCGGGCGATGCACTCTTTACAGGTTTGGATCGCCCGCGCCGCGTCGTCAGGATGCAGGTGGTCTTGCCAGAAGGTCGGGCTCGCCAGCCACTGTTCCGGCGTGAAACCGAGAATACGCTCGCATTGGCGGCTTACGAACCTGAAGTCGATTGTATCGGCAGCGCACTCCCAAACGATCCCGTCAATGGAATTGACCAGGGCCTCAAATTTCTCCCGGGCGGCATGCACTTCGAACTCCGCTTGTTTGCGGCCGTTGATGTCGGTGTGCGATCCGGCCATGCGATACGGGATGCGGTTGGCATCACGCAGGGCGGCGCCGCGGGCCAGAATCCAGCGATAACCTCCGTCCTTCTCGCGCATGCGGAACTCCACGGAGTAGGTGTTGCCACGCAATTCGAGATAGTCCTTTAGGACCGCCAGCGTGGGGGCCAAGTCATCGGGGTGCAGGAGTGATTCAAAACTGCTGAACTTGTTTTCGATTTCCTCATCGGCATAACCGATAATGCGCTTCCACTGCGGGGAGAAAAAGACCTCGTTCGTTTTGAGGTTCCAGTCCCAGATGCCGTCGTTGACGCCGGCGATGGCGACTTCAAAACGCTCCTGGCTCTCCTTGAGGGCTTGATCCTGGGCTTGAATCCGGCCGAGCATCTCGTTGAAGGACTCCGTCAACCGGCCCAATTCGTCGCCCCGGCTTTTGGTATCGACGCGGAGCGAGTAGTCCTTTTGCTCACCAACCTTCTGGGCGGTCCGGGCCAGCGTGAGAATCGGATCCGTGATGGTGCGCTGCAATCGCCCCGAAAGGAACAGGGCCAGGCCGGCGGACACGATCATGACGCCCAAAATGACCAGGCCATAAAGGCCGAGCAATTTCAGGAACGTCTGATAATAGTCCACCCGCAGATAGAGCATTCCCAGCTTCTTATTATCCAGTTCGACCGCTTGCGTGTAAAGGAGATGCCCGTCAGTGAAAATGGATTCCCCGGCGGGTGGAAATTCCTTCATTGCCCGGGCGTCCTGGGCCTGGCCGAAGGAGGCGAACAAGGCGCCGTCGGGCGCGACCAGACAGGCGGCCACCATGTTGGGCTTGGCTTCGAGCGAACCCATCACTTCGGCGCCGGCTTTGGCATCCTTGAAGGCCATGGCCGCTGTGCTGTTGTTGGCGATGATGGCCGCGAGCGTGGCCGTGTCGCGCCGAAAATTGGAACGAAAGTTCAAGACCTGGAAAGTGAAGAGCGCCGCGACAGCCACGAAGAGAACCGCGCCGCAAATGAGCAGCGTCATCAGCAACATCTTTCGCTGAATCGGAAGGTCTCGGAATGGTTTCATGGTTTTAGAGTGGGTTCGGTTGCGCTAGGGCTTCACAATGCGCGCCAGTTTCAAGAGCTTGGCGCTGATTTGGAGCCCGGCTTCCTCAGCCGCCGCCTGATTGATTTCCATTTTCACGGTCTTGTTGACGAGGAGCAGGTTTACCATGCCGCCTTGCTGGCCGAAGCCATTGAGATCGCTCACTGTCAGCACCGGGCTGCCTTTGAGCTGGCTTAACATCGCCGGCAGCCGTTCCTTCGCGGAACGGCTGATGAACAACACGTGGCAACCCCGCAAATCTTCGTCGGCGCCCAGGCGTTTAAGGACCAGCAGGCGACCGCGCACGACCTCACCGCTCACCACCTCGTCCATGGTTTTGCCGAATGGATCTTCGCCGACGATGCCGATGACGATGGGTGCATTGGTGGAGGCAAAAGCGCTGGCGGGCCAGTCCGTGAATTGGGTAAAATTGTAAAGGAAAGCCGCCTTCACCTGGTACTCGCCCACACCGGCGCTCTTCTCCTCGCCGTCCGCCCAGCCACCCGCAAGCCAGAGGCAGGCCAGTCCCAGCAGCCATTTGCGGCGTGTTATTTGATAAAATTCCATGGCAACTCGGGATGGGGCTTAGAATTTGTAGGTGGCTTTGATGCGGAAGGTGCGACCCGGTTGCGGAATCCGATCCTCAGTATGCTCTGGGCTGCCGGGAAAGTTGTAGCGCTCGTCGAGGAGGTTGTAGATGGAAGCGGATACTTCCAGTCCCTTCGCCAGTCGGGCGCTGAAGAGGGTGGCGTTGACCAGCCAGAACGGTTTCACCTCGGTGCCGTAAACCGTGCTCACACCGCTCTGGTAGCGCACTTCCAACCCGGCGAAAACTTTGTCGCGATACAGCGGCACATCCAAGTTGAACTTGGCCAGGTGGCGCGGCGAGTTTCCCAACCCCTGATCACGTCCCGCATCGCGCGATTCCTGCCAGGCGTAACTGAAGCGCCCGCGTAAGCCCGAAGCGTGGAAGCCCTCCAGTTCAAATTCTACGCCTTGCGAATGAATGTCGCGATTGATCACGCTCACCATGTCATCGTAGGGATCGTTCGGGTCGGCGCCGAAATCGCGCACCCGTGAGATGACGTTCTCCACGTCATTCAAGTAACCGCTCACGCTGGCGCGGAAATGCTTTCCGAGCCGTTGCTCCCACACCGCCTCATAGCTGTGGATGGACTCGGGTTCGAGGTTGGGAGAAATGGACGTGCCGATGCCGGCAAAGTTCAACTCATAGACGTTTGGGACGCGATAGGCCTGGCCGTAGAGCAATTTGAGCGTCGTACCGTCAAACGGCCGCGCGATCAGCGAAGCGCGCGGACTGATCGCGGAAGCAAACGCGCTGAACCCATCGTAACGCCCGCCGACGCTGAGTGTCAGGTTGGTGCGGTAGAGTTGGAATTCCGCTTCGGCGAAGGCGCCCCACGTGTAACTCGATTGGTCCACGCTCGAATAGACCGCCGCCGGCGCGAGGTCCTCGTTTTGGTAGCGTTCCTGGAAATAATCTCGAACCTCCGCGCCGCCCGTAAGTAAGAGCCGGTCGCCAACGTGCTTGCTGATTTGGGCTTCGACGCCCAACCAGCGCGCCCGCGCCCAGTCGTAATTGAGGGCGTATTGGGCCGGGTCACCCGTGAAATACCAGTCGGCGGTGCTGTAACTGTCATAGACGTATTGGTTGTAATTCACCCGCGCCAGCACGAACCAGTCATCCGCGAATTGCCGCTCGAATTTCAGGTCCACAAACGCCTGATCGTCGGTCGTGTCATAGCGAGTGTTGAAGACCGTGCCGATGTAATCGTAGCCATCGTGCGGCACGTCCTTGTATCGCGAGTTGTACGCGGCCTCGAGGGTAAAGTCGCCGTAGCGCCATTGCGTGAAGAAATGGTGGGCGCGCTCGCCGTCCAGGTTCTCCGCCACGCCGCCGTTGTGGAGCGGGTTGCCGTCGTCAAACACCGGAAAATGAATCCGCTTCTCCCCGGCGCTTTCCAGCCAACTGCCGGAGAAGAGGGCTTCGAGGCCATTGTCGAACTGATGCCCCACGGTGAAGCGCCCTTTGAAGGTGTCGAAGTCACCGCCTTCCACCGAGGCCTCGCCCCAATTGTAATCGCGCCCGCGTTTGGAGATCACGTTGACCACGCTGAAGAGCGCGTTGTTGCCGTACATCACTGAGCCGGGGCCGCGGATGATTTCCACGCGCTCAATCATGTCCACGTCCAGGATGAAATCGTTGCCCAACGACGCCGTGTCGAACAGCGGTTCGTTCATGCGGTGGCCGTCCACGAGGATGAGGTTGCGCCCGCCGTAATCGCCCGGGAGGTTCAGCCCGCGCACGCCGAGGAAGGTGTAACCGCGGCTGTAGTTGACATAGAGCCCGCGCACGCTGTTGAGGATGTCCGACAGCGTGCGGTGGCCGTAGTGTTGAATATCCTGCGCCGTCACGATACTCACCGACGACGGCGCGTCTGCCAGGCTTTGCTCGCGCTTCGATGCGGCATAAACCGTGTCCACTTTCACTTCGAGCAACTGCTCCAGGTTGAGCGATTTCAAGCGGGCGAGATTCGTCGTTCCCGATTCCTGTGCTCCGGCGGGCAGGAGGCCAAACAACCCGACCGCCAACGCCGCCGCAAGAGCGCGTTGATGCCAGCCCGCCGTCACCGTTTTCGGTGACCGGTCTTGTTGTTGGATGGCTGGCTTGTTCATGGCGTCAGAATTTCCAGGTTGCCTTGACGCGGAACTGCCGGCCGTCCTGTTGAATGGAGTCCTGCGTGAAATCATCCGCCGCCGGGTCGCGATAATGCGTGTCGAACAGGTTGTAAACGCTGGCAGACACTTCGAGGCCCTTGACCAGTTCACGGCTGAACAGGGTGGCGTTCGCCACCACAAACCCATCCACGCTGCCGCCTTGCACCGTCTGCCGTCCGCTCATGCCTTGCAGTTCCACGCTGGCAAAGAGCTTGTCCTGCCAAAGCGGCACCGAGAGGCTCAGTTTGCCGAGGTGCTCGGGCGAATTGCTCAGCCGCTGACCGGTCGCGGCGTCCTGTGTGTGGGTGTAGGTGTAGCTGGCCCGCCCGCGCAAGCCGCTGGCCCATTGGCCCGCGACCTCAAATTCGGCACCCTTGGCCACCACGGCGTCCAGATTGTCGAAGTAGAACAGGCCATCCGTCAGGTCTTCCCGATAGCCGATGAGATCTTTGACGTCGTTGTAGAAAAGTGACGCGGAGGTGCGCCAGTGCAGGCCTAACTGCTGTTCCCAGACCACTTCGTAGGAACGGATGGTCTCGGGACCAAGACTTGGATTCAACTTGTTGACCGTGGAAAAATAGAAGCTTTCATAAGCATTGGGGGCACGGAAAGCCTGACCGTAAATGGCCTTGAAAGTAGTTTGCTCCCAGGGTTGGTGGATAAGCGCTGCTCGCGGGTTCACCGTCTCGCCAAATGTGCTGAAATGGTCATAGCGGAGACCCGTGTTCAGGATCAAGTTCCGCCGGATTTGAAATTCATCCTGCAAATAAAGGCTGACGATTTCGGCGGTCTCGCGCGAGTCGAGATAGGTCGCGGGCGGATCCAAGTCTGCGTTCTTCTGGTCTAGTCTGAAGTCGTAGCGCATTTCCACCCCCGCAATGACGCGGTGCTTTTCGAGAATCGTCTTGCTCACCTGCACCTCGCCACCCACGGACTGTGATTGGGCAAAATCCCGGTTCAAATAGACGGGCTGGAGCGGATCGAGGTAGTCGTAGGGATATTGCCCGTCGAATTGGTAACGGTCGTAATAGGCGCGGACCATCAGATCCCACTCATTCTCGAAGGCGTGCTGAAACTTCAGATCGGCATACAGGCGTTCATCGGTCGACACAAAGCGTTGGTCGTTGAAAATCGTGATGGCATCGGCAGTGGAGTATGCAGCCGTGGGCCAGGTCTTCTTGCGGCTGACAAAGCCGCCTTCGAGCGACAGCCCTTTCCACGAGAGGCTCGCGAACGCGCTGCGCGCCTGCCCATCATCCATGTTTTCCGCCACCCCGTTATTGATGGCCGCGAACTCCGGGAAATACAGGCTGCGATCCCCCGCACTGTCGTAAAGCGTGCCGGAAAGCAGCAACTCGACTCCATTGGTGAACTTGTTTCCGTAGCTGACACGACCAGTGTAGGTGTCGAAAGTGCCCGCCGAACCGGCGACCTCCGCGCCGTTCACGCTACCACCCTTGCGGGTGATGATGTTGATGACACCAAAAAATGCGTTGTTGCCGTAGAGCGAGGAACCCGGCCCGCGGATGACTTCCACCCGTTCGATCAAATCCACATCAAGGATGAAATCCATCCCGCTAGCGGCCGTGTCATAGACGGGATCGTTCATCCGATGGCCATCCACCGTGATCAACATGCGCCCGCCATAATCGCCCGGGCGGTTCACCCCGCGCACGCCGATGGCGCTGTAGCCGCGATCGTAGGAAACGTAAAAACCGCGCACGCCATTCAGGATGTCCGCCAGAGTGCGATGTCCCTGCTGTTTGATTTCTTCAGCGGTGACAATGCTAACAGACGCGGGGGCTTCCGTCACGCTTTGCTCGCGCTTCGACGCGGCATAAACCGTGTCCACTTTCACTTCGAGCAACTGCTCCAGGTTGAGCGCCTTGAGTCTGGCCAGATTGGTCCTGCCCGAATCCTGCGCGGCGGCAGACAGCAAGCCGGCGAAGACGAACGCCACCACGCCCGACCGGCACGCGGGTTTGGCGCGGCGGGCCGCGCCGATGAGTCCGACCGTAATTGAAATTCCGGTTTTCATACCCTCAAAAGTTCCAGCTCGCTTTCACGCGGAACGAGCGCCCGTCCTGGCGCGCAATTTCACCCCGGACTTCCGAGCCGGTGGGGTGGTAATATCGGGAGTCGAACAGATTGTAGAGCGAGACGGAAAGCTCGCCGCCTTTGAAAAGTTTCTGGCTGAAGAGCGTGGCGTTCACCACGCAATAGCCGGTCACGGGATTTCCCGAGGGGGAGGTGACGGCGCTTTTGTACTGCGCCTCGAGGCTGGCAAAAATCTTGTCCTGATACAGCGGCGCCACGACCGCCAGCTTGAGCAGATGCCGCGGCGAGTTGCTGAGGATGGCGTGCGTTTTGGAATCGCGCACTTCGCTGTAAGTGTAGCTCACCCGCCCGCGCAGGCCGGATTCATACCGGCCCGCCAGTTCCACTTCCACGCCCTGGGCCGTGGCCGCATCCGTGTTCGCGAGGAAAACCAGGCCGTCGTTCGGATCCAATTGCTGCGCCAGCAAGTCCTGCAATTGATTGTGGAAACCGCTCACACTGGCCGAGAAATGCCGGTCTAACTGTTGTTCGTAGATCGCTTCGTAGGAACGGATCGTTTCCGGCGTCAGGCCCGGGTTGCCCTTCGAGGCGGGGCTGACCCAGTATTTCTCGTAAATGTTCGGCGCGCGATACGCCTGCCCGTAGGTCAGCTTGAGCGTGCCACCATCCCACGGGTGCGCGACGAGCGCCACGCGCGGGTTGAACGCCGAATCGTAGGCACTGAATGCGTCATAGCGCCCGCCCGCTTGCAGCGTCAGGTTCGTCCGATACAACTGCACCTCGGCGTTCACAAACGCACCCCACGTATAGTCGGAACGGTGAATATCCGAATAGCTGGCGAACGGCGCGCGGTCGAAATTCTCGTACGTCTCGTCCAACGCCTCGCGCACTTCGAAGCCCGCGGCGATCACGTGCCGGCCCAGGATGGTTTTGCTGACCTGCGCTTCCGCGCTGATCACGCGCGAGCGCGCCACGTCAATGTTTTCCACGAAATCCGCCGGATCGTTGTTGCCCACGTAATCATAGGGGAACAAGGCCGTGTAGCCGTAGTAGTGATAAGCCGCCCGCGCCAGCACCGACCAGTCGTCCGCAAATTCGTGCGCGAATTTCAAATCCACGAACGCCTGATCGTCGGTAGTGAAATAACGCGGTTCGTTGAAGATCACGGAGTAGGAGGCCGTGGGCACGCCTTTGTCGCGCGACACGTAGGCGCCTTCCAAAGTGAAATCGCCGTAGCTCAACTTTGCAAAGAAAGAATGAGCGCGCTCGAAATCCAGATTGTCCGCCACCCCGCCGTGGTTCGCAGGATTTCCGTCATCCGACGCCGCCTGGTAGTAATGCCGCATCCCCTCACTCGCAAGATAGTCGCCCGAGAGCAGCAAGCCAACGCCGTTGGTGAACTGGTGGCCCACCGTGAACCGCCCCTTGTAAGTCTCGTAGCCGCCCACGTCCGCCGAAACTTCGCCGCGCTGAAAATCGGCGCCGCGTTTGGTGATCACATTGATCACGCCGAAGAAGGCGTTGTTCCCGTACAGCGCCGAACCCGGCCCGCGCACCACCTCCACCCGCTCGATCAAATCCACGTTGACGATCCCGTCGTTCGCAAACAGCACGGAGTCGAAGATCGGCTCGTTGATGCGATGCCCGTCCACCAGGAGCAGCGTGCGCCCGCCGTAATCGCCGGCCCGGTTGAACCCGCGGACGCCGAGGAATTCGTAGTTGCGATCATACGTGCCGTACAGCCCGCGCACGCTGTTGAGCACGTCGAACAGATTCCGGTAGCCGAACTGCCTGATGTCCTCGGCCGTGACGATGCTGATCGAAGAGGGCGCGTCCGAAACTTTCTGTTCGCGTTTCGAGGCGGAATAAACCGTCTCGACTTTGATGGTCGCCAATTCTTCCAGACTCAACCGGGTGAGGCGCTTCGTAGCCGCCGGACCATTCGTGGCCGAGTTGTCCACTTTACCGGACACGCTGTCCTGCGACTGTCCTGCTTCAACTGCCGAAACTGCGGAAATCAGCCAAAATAGGGCTAGTCCACGGCTGAGCACTACATTTCTGAGGGACAAATTCATAGTATTTTGACTGCGGTACGGCTTGTCATCGAAAGTCTGCAAATCCCGGGCCAATCTCGATCTATTCCCGGCCCACGGTCTGGCCCCTAAAAGTCCGCGCGCAAAAAACGAAGGGAGAAATGCAGAAAATGTTTCGTGCGCCCCACCCCGGCTCGCTTATCCTCCCGCCCGGATTTTAATTTTCACAACCTTAACTGAACATGGAAGCTAAAGCTGACATCGCACTCATCGGGCTGGCCGTCATGGGCCAGAATTTGATTCTCAACATGAACGACCACGGCTTCACCGTCGTCGCCTACAACCGCACGGTCGAGAAGGTTGACCACTTTCTCGCCAACGAAGCCAAGGGCACGAAAGTCCTCGGCGCACACTCCATCGCGGAGATGGTCGCGCAACTCAAGAAGCCGCGCCGCGTGATGATGCTCGTCAAGGCCGGCAAACCCGTGGACGAATTCATCGAGCAACTCCTCCCGCATCTCGAACCCGGCGACATCATCATTGACGGCGGCAACTCGCTGTTCGACGACACGAACCACCGCGTGAAACTTTGCGAAAGCAAAGGACTGCTTTACATCGGCACGGGCGTCAGCGGCGGCGAAGAAGGCGCGCGCCGCGGCCCGAGCATCATGCCCGGCGGTTCGCCCGCCGCGTGGCCGCACGTGCAGGCGATCTTCCAGGGCGTCTCCGCGAAAGTCGAAGGCGGCGTGCCGTGCTGCGATTGGGTGGGCGAAGGCGGCTCCGGCCACTACGTGAAGATGGTCCACAACGGCATTGAGTACGGCGACATGCAGTTGATCTGCGAAGCCTACAACATCATGAAGAACGGCCTCGGCATGTCCGCGCAGGAGATGCACGAAGTCCTCGCCGAGTGGAACAAGGGCGATCTCGACAGCTATCTCATCGAAATCTCCCGCGACATTCTTGCCAAGAAAGATGAAGACGGCTCTCCGCTCGTGGACAAGATTCTCGACACCGCCGGCCAGAAGGGCACGGGCAAGTGGACGGTCATCAACTCGCAAGACCTCGGCATCCCGATCACGTTGATGGCGGAAGCGGTTTTTTCCCGCTGCATCTCCGCGTTGAAAGACGAGCGCGTGAAAGCCGCGCGCAAATTGAAAGGCCCACGCCCCACGCTCACCAGCATCGCCGCGAATGCGGAAAAGAAGAAGGCGTTCATCGAAGACATCAAGAGCGCCCTCTACGCCTCGAAGATCGTGAGCTACGCGCAGGGCTACATGCTCATGCGCGCGGCGGCGAAGGATTACGGCTGGAATCTCAACTACGGTGGCATCGCGCTGATGTGGCGCGGCGGCTGCATCATCCGCTCGCGTTTCCTCGGCAAGATCAAGGAAGCCTACGACCACAATCCGAAGCTCGTGAACCTGATGCTCGACGATTATTTCCGTGGCGAGATCAAGCAGGCGCAGAAAGGCTGGCGGAACATCGTGGCGACGGCGGCGAAGAAAGGCATTCCCGTCCCCGCCTTCAGCACCGCGCTGGCGTTCTACGATCAATATCGTTCAGCCGTGTTGCCGGCGAATTTGTTGCAAGCCCAACGCGATTACTTCGGCGCGCACACCTACGAGCGCGTGGACAAACCGCGCGGCGAATTCTTCCACACCAACTGGACCGGTCGCGGCGGAACAACCTCGTCGAGCACGTACAACGTCTGATCTCGTAGCGGCTTTCGGCAGAAAGCCGCCAAATAAATTCCCAAGAAGTTTGCGGCGCTCTGCCGAGACGCCGCTACGCCATCCATCCGTAGCGGCGCGTCGGCAGACCGCCGCATTGATTCATTGAGTTGGCGGCTTTCTACCGAAAGCCGCTACGAGGGCATCGGCTCCCGCTTCTCCTGATACAGATTCCAAAACAATTCCCAGAAATCTTGGGTCAGCGGATGCAGGAAGGGGTAGCCGGGAACTATCGCGCCCAGATGCGGCCACTCGCGCGGGTGGGTCACCAGTTCTTTGCGGCGGGGATTGTCCAGGATGTAGAAGCAGGTTTTCTGGAACGCGCCGCGCTCGCGGTCTTTTTCCCGCAGAACGCTGTCGTGGGATTGCTTTTGCAGTTCAAATTCTCCGCCCCCGGTCGAACGGCGGGCGAGTTCCACGGCGAGATGTTTGCGGAGGAACTTCATGGCGTTGCGCTGGTCGGTGTCCACGCGCAGGCCCAGCCAGAGGAGATGCGCGTGGTCGGGCATGAGGACGTAGGCGGGGCAGAACAATCCTTCGCGGGCGGCGGCGTGCAGCAGCAGTTCGCGGAAGTGGCGATGAAAAGCGTCGTCGAGCCAGCCGGTGGCGCGACGTTCGAGCGTGAGGGTCCAGTGGACGGCGGCGAAACCGCGATAGAATTCCGGGTCGAGTCGGGGGAGATGATGCCATTCCGGCTGCTCGGTGAGCGGGACTGGTTTCATGCGGCGACCGTAACGGCTTTCGGCAGAAAGCCGCAATAAAAAACGTAGCGGCTCCTCGGCAGAGAGCCGCATTATTCGTCTTGGTTTGCGGCGGTCTGCCGACGCGCCGCTACGCTGCCGTAGCGGCTTTCGCGAGAAAGTCGCCATCTGAAAAATCGGAGGGGGGAAGGCAAAGTGCGGCGCTCTGCCGAGACGCCGCTACGAAGGCCGCGCCTACGGCAGTTCCTTCAGCCGAATTCGGCGATACTCCATCCGCCCGCGATCACCTTCGAGTCCGATGGGGCCGGTCTCAGGAACTTTGAGGGCGTCCTCCAACACTTCGCCGTTGCAGGTGCAGTGCGCCACGCCGTTCGTCACCGTCACTTCGATTTCATTCCAATCCTGCGGTTTGTATTTCTTGAGCGCCTTGTATTTCTCCGGCCCGGCGACGAGGTAATCGCGACATTGCAACTGCGGTTTGCGGATGAAGATGCCGCTGTCCGCGTTCACGGCGGCGCGGAACTCGAGCTTGAGCTTGAAACTGTTGGAGAACTCGCGCGTCGTCCAGATCGTCTGCACCAACCGCGGTTCGCGCGGATGCACCGTCAACATGCCGTTGGTGCCGGAGTAACGCCCGTCATCGCTCGCGAACTTGCCGTCGAAGTTATTGGTTTTGTATCCCCAGCCCGTGAGGTCGTGGCCGTTGAAGAGATTGATGTAGCCTTTCTCCGGCTTGAAATCATCCGCGCGGGCCGGCGCCAATGTGGCTGAGCCAATGAGTAGTCCGCCGATGAGGGATGAAATGGAGCGCAGTGTGATCATAAATGTCGAATTGGAGGTTGCGGCGAGTTTGAGTGTTCCGGTGATGACGCCGCAAGTCAGAAAACCGCTCGCGGGCTTGAAAGTTTTATCTCGAACTGTCCAGCGGCTTCGTCTAACCCGAACGCATGAAAACGTCCCGTCGCGGTTTCCTCGCCGCCGGCGCCGGCACCGCAGCGCTCTCGCTGCTTCCGGCTCGGACCAGTTTCGCCAAAGACGCCGCGGTCACCGACGAAGCGCTCGACCGCGCCGCCGCCCGGCCCGTGCTCAACACCAAACTTTTCAAGACCCCCATCATCATCGAATCCATCGAACTGCTCCGCAAAGGCAGGGAACAATTCGTGCGCGTGCGGTCGAAGGACGGCGCGGAGGGAATTTCGGTGGACGACGGGCGCATGAACATACTCCACCCGATTCTCGCCCGGCAAGTCATTCCTTTCTTCCTCGCAAGGACGCGCGCGATCTGGAGGATCTCCTTTGGGGAGTTTATCGCCACGAAAGCAACTACAAACTCCAGGGCCTTCCCTTCTGGGTGCCGGTCGCGCTCGTGGAATTTGCCATCCTTGATTTGCTCGGTCGCATGGCGAACAAATCCCTCGGCGAACTGCTCGGCGGCGTCATCCGCCACACCATGCCATTCTACGTCGCCAGCGGACGGCGTGATACCACGCCCGAACAGGAGATTGATTACCTGAAAAGTTTGGTCGCGGAAACCGGCGCGAAGGGAATCAAATATCGCGTCGGCGGACGCATGAGCCGCAACGCCGACGCCCTGCCCGGCCGCACGGAGAAATTGATTCCGCTTACGCGCAAAACTTTCGGCGACAAATTCGCCATCCACGCCGACGCCAACAGTTCCTACGACGATCCCGCGCAAGCCATCCGCGTGGGCCGGATGTTGGAAGACATCAAGGCCGAGTTTTTTGAAGAGCCGTGCCCGTTCGACAACTTCGATACGACGAAGAAAGTCACCGCCGCGCTGAAAATTCCCATCGCGCTCGGCGAACAGGAATCCAGTCACTGGCGATTCCAAGCGCAGATTCGCGACCGCGTCGCCGACATCGTGCAACCGGACCTTTATTATTACGGCGGACTGATCCGTTCCATCCGCGTCGCGCGCATGGCCGAGTTGCGCGACATGCCGACCACGCCGCATCTTTCCGGCGGATTTGGTTTCGTTTATTCGCTGCACTTCGCCTCGTGCGTGCCGAAGATCGGCCCGTGGCAGGAATACAAACAAGGCGTGAAAACCTACGGCCGATGGTTCGATCCGCCGCTGCGAATCACCGACGGCGCGCTCACCGTGCCGCAAGGTCCGGGCGTGGGCATCGCCGAGCCCAAGGAGATTTTGAAAGGCGCGGAGTTGGTGAAGAGTTGACGCAAAAAAGTTTCGGGCGAGGGCTTGCAAACATCTCTCGCTTGCACAATAACTGGGCCTGACCCGTGGCAGATTGACGGTGAGAATGAAATTCTTGAAGACCGATGAAAGGAAACTGAAACTATGAAATCAAAACGAGTGGACACCTGGGCCGCGACCATCCCGGACCGGGCGGGCGCGCTGGCGGCGAAACTCAAGGCGCTGGCCGTTGGCGGCGCGAATCTCGAACTCGTCATCGCGCGTCGCGTGGGCGATGACCGCAGCAAGGGCGTCGTGTTCGTCACGCCCATCACCGGCGCGAAACAGATCGGCTGCGCGGGCGCCGCCGGGTTCACCAAGACCGAAAGTTTGCACACGCTCCGCGTCGAAGGCCCGGACAAGGTTGGCGCCGCCGGACGCGTCGCCACCGCGCTGGCCGATCACGGATTGAATCTCCGCGGCCTCTCCGCCGCCGCCATCGGCAAAAAGTTCATCTGCTACGTCGCGCTCGACACTGAAGCCGACGCGGTGAAGGCCGCCCGCGTCATCCACGCGCTTTAAGCTGGAACGAAGTGACCGGAGTGCGCCCGTCCCGGGCACAGCAACGCCAAACTCAACGGGCGTGCAACATGACGACGGGGCTGTCCTATTGCGAACCGACCCAAAACCAGGCGTTGAAAACCTCCGGCTCTTCACACGCGCACACCCGTTTCCACACCGCTGCGCCCGGGACGGGCGCGCTCCGGTCAAGGCGCCAGCACCCGTTGCAACCGTTCGAGGAACGCGCGCTCGTTTTCCTTGGCGGTAACGCGCGGGTTGTCCTGCCGACGCTGGTCACGTCCGCCGCCGTGCAGTTCCTGGACGCGCTCGTTGAAGAACGGCTTCGGACTGCCCGCTTCGTTGATTTCCTGCCGGAGCACTTGTTGCCAGTGCGGAATGTGCGCGAGCAGTTCCTTCACATCGGCGGGCTGATACGTCTCCACGAGCTTCAACAACTCCACCGCGTCGTCGAGACGATACGCCTCGCCGCCGCAAGCGGACGTGAGGTAGTGAACGAGCATCTCTCTCCGCGCGGCGCCTTCCCAAACGGCACGGCGGGCGATGGCTTTGAGCATCGGCCGGTCGGTGGCGGGCGTGAGATTGTTGATGAGATTGAAAAACGGTTCGGGAATCGTGCCGTCGAGTCGGATACGATGGACGAAACGTTCGATAGTCACATCGCGCAACGGAACGGAATGTGTGGTGCCGTCGGCGGTGACGAGTCGCACGCGCGTGGGGCGCGCGACGAGTTGTTGGACCAACGCGGGCCATTGTGCGGTCGGGATGGAATCGCGTCCGAGCCGTTCGGCGAACACCGATTGGTCGGCCAGCGTGGGCGTGAACAGCGGCGAGAGGATCAGATCAATCTCGAAGTCTTCCAGCTTCGGCAGTTCGTTGACGAGAAACGTGGCGAGGTCGTCGCGCGTCAACCCGTACGTGCCGACGAGATGATTGATGACCTGCGCGGACACTTCGCGCGGGCGTTCGAGTTCGGCGGCAAGAGTTTCGAGCAGTTGTGGCACGCCAGCATTATCAGCGCGCGGCGCAGCGAGGCCAAGCGTGAAGTCGCCCCTGCAACCGGAGCACGGGGCTTCAGCCCGCTTCACCGTCGCCATGTTCCACAACCTTCCAAAAACAACTGCGTCGCTCGCATCAGAACCGTGAAGCGACATGAATGTCGCGCTCCTCCTTATTCCAAAATTTGAAAGATGCTGGCGAAGTCATCGGTCCAGAGCGGGATTTTGACGGCGTTCGTCTTCACCTTGCTCATCGCGTTCGTGATGGCTTCGGAGTTGATGATCGCCTCGTTGTGCGTCAACAGCACCCACGTCGAGGAATAAATCCACCACGCCGCTTCTTCGTCCTCGCTGTCGTCCTCCTCGAACTCGATCACGGCGATTTTGTAATCGAGCGCCGCCGCTGCGTTGCGGATGACTGGTTCGAGATTCAAGTAGCGGTTCGAGATGTGAACGGCGATGACGCCGTTGGTCTTGACGTGCCGGCCGTAAAGTTCAAACGCCTCCTTCGTCAGCAAATGCACGGGGATGGCGTCGCTGCTGAAGGCGTCGAGCGCGAGCAGATCAAAATTCTGCGGCGGCTCGCGTTCGAGCGAGAGCCGCGCGTCGCCGAGGGCGAACTCCAATTTTGCCGCGCAGTTGCTGAGATAAGTGAACCGCGAACTCGCCAACCGAAGGACATCGGGGTTGATCTCGTAAATGCGCAACGCATCGCCCGTGCGCCCGTAAGCCGCGGTCGTGCCCGTGCCGAGTCCGACCACGCCGAGGCGGCGCGGCCCCGCCGGCAGCGCGGCGATGCCGAGCGCCAGCCCGTTGCTGCCGCCGTAGTAGGTCGTCGCCCACTTCGCGAACCGCGGGTCCGCGAACTGCAAGCCGTGCGTGATGCGTCCGTGTTCGAGCAGGAAATAGTGCGACTCCGGTTCGTCCTTGCGGTACTCGCACACCCGCATCGAGCCGTAAAAATTCCGCGACCGTTGCACGATCTTTTCGCCGAAGTCGTGCGTCTGAAACCACAGACCCGTCGCCAGCGCGATCCAGCCGAGCACGAGCCAGAAACACACCACCAACCGATAGTGCGTGAAGGTCTGGTGTTGCTGACGGATGAGCCACAGCCCGGCCATGATCACCAGCGCGCCCCACCAGAGCACGCGCATCAAAACCAATTGCCCGCTCACGACTTCGGGATAATGCCGCGCCAGCCAGACCAGCGATTGATCCATGCCGACGAAGACGGCGAGGGTGAGCACCAACGCGAGCCACCGCCATTGCGCGGTGGACGAGGAACTTTTTTCGCGGAGGCAAATCGCGATGAACAACAGTCCGCAAAGCAGCAGCGCCCAGTGCATTTCGTAGTAGCCTTCAAAAATCAAAGGCGCAATCACCGCCACCCAAGCGCCGCCGAGCGCCCCGCCGGCGGCGATCATCAAATAGAAACCGGTGAGCTGCCGCGGGTCGGGCCGGAGCCGGAATAGTTCACCGTGGCAAACCATGCAGCACACGAACAGCGCGCCGGCATAAATCGCCACCTGGCCGCGGAGCGAAACATCCGTCTCCAGAAACAGCGCCCAGCAAACGCCCGCCGCCGCCGCCACGAGCGCCACCGTGAACAGGCCGCGCACATACCAGCGCGAATGATCGAAGCAGATGATGAAACTCAACAGGTAAAGCGCCAGCGGCAACACCCAGAGAAAGGGCATCGCCGCGATGTCCTGGGACAACTTGTTCGTGGTTGCCAGCAACAGCGCCGTGGCGCACGCCGGCAGGAGCAGCCAAAGGAGTTTGTTGAGAGTTGAAGGTGGAGAGTTGAGCGTGGAAGATTTCGCGCGGCGGTCCGGAAAAATATTTTCCACCGGATTCAAGCGCCACAATTTCAGCGCGCACCACGCGCAACAGATCGCGTACGCGCCGAAGCCCACCGCCCACAGCGCGGCCTGCGTGCGCCGGGTGAATTGCGTCTCAACAAAAACCGGATAGCTCACCAGCGCGAGCAGCGAGCCGAAGTTCGAGAGCGCGTAAAGCCGGTACGGCGACACGCCGGGGTTCGCGCGGCTGAACCATTGCTGCACCAGTGGGCCCGTTGCGGAGAGCACGAGGTACGGCAATCCGAGACACGCGGTCAGCAGCAGGAGAATTTGCACCACCGGATTCCCGGCGGCGGCTGGCTTCCACGAATCGCCCGGCGCGATGGGCAGCAGCGGCAACGACACGGCGAGCAGGACGCCGTGCAAAATCACCTGCGAACGCAGCTTGAGCCAGCGCGAACTGAAATGCGCGTAAGCGTAGCCACCGAGCAGGACGACTTGGAAAAACAGCAGGCAGGTCGTCCACACCCCCGGCCCGCCGCCGAACCACGGCAAAATGAATTTGCCGATGAGCGGCTGGACCTGGAACAGCAGGAACGCCCCGAGAAAAATGGTCAACGCGTAGGCAAACACGCGGCGGAGTTTGCAAAGCTTTCCCGCCGCGCGCCAGCTTTTGTCGGTGAAAAGGCTTTGCTTGCGCAGGGCCATCGCGCTCCTCTAAAAATTCCCCATTCGTATGTCAACCACACCCAAGATCGTTCCCCAGCCGGTCATTGTCGGTTTCTTTCTCCTCGGCCTGCTGTCGTCGGTCGCCTTTCGCGCGATCCTCTTTCTCCAGAAGTACAACCCGGCGTGGGTGCGGCCCGTCTGGTATTTCGGCGTCATCGGTTACATGCTCTTTTTCATTTACCGCTATTACATTTCGCAGCGACGCAAACGCGCCATCGCGCAATCCTCCATCATCGAAAAAATCCGCGACGGCGTGACGCTCACCGCGACGCCGCGCTTTATCTCCTGAACTCCATCCGAAAATCGCAGGAGGATTGGAACTACCTCGCGATCTTCATTCTCTCGCTGCTGGCGATCGCGCTGGACTTGCTCTTGCCCAGCAAGTGAGCTGTAACATTCATGGGCGTTCAACATCCGATTCCACTCCCAAGGGAAATGCCCGACGCTTGCGATGAGCGAACCAATCGAGTTTCGGAAGTAGCGGCCCGCCGGTTTAGCCAGAAGTGAGACGGCGCACTGACGGATCAGGGGGTCAGGATTTCCAAATCTGGCGCGGCGTGGGCGAAGTGAGACGGATTGCGCGTGATGATGCGTTTGACGCCTTTGCGTCGGGCAAACGTCGCGTGCAAAGAATCGTAGATGCCGCCGCCCATCACGCCGCGCGCGCGGGCCTCGGTGATGGCTTTTTCGTAATCCGCCAGCGGGAGCGGCTCGACCGCGAGACTCTGTTTCAGACTCAGCGTCAACTCTGCCGCTTGTTCGGTCGGGACTTTGTAGAAACCGGTAAGCGTGGCAAAAGTTTCGGCCAGCGCATGGGCATCGGTCAAGGGCGCGTCCGAATCCTGCAACGCCGAGACGCACGCCTCGTGTTCGGGATGTCCCTCCAAGAGCGCGCCGACGAGGATACCCGTGTCCACGAAGGTCATCGCTGGTAATGTCGGGTTTGTTCGACCGCCTCAGCCAGCGGTGTCGCCGGCACGGCACCGGTCCAGACCTTGAGTTTGCCGCGTTTGACGACGCGGCCCGTCGAACTGGCCTGGACTTCGAGCACGATGCGGCCGGGCGTCGCCGAAACTTTGAGCTTCTGGCGGCGCGGGATGCCGGCGGCCCGGCGCAGATCTTTGGAAAGGATGATCCGGTTGGAGTGATCGAGTTGCACTGTCGCTGTCATGGCAAAACCATGGCGTGGTCATGGCGTGGTTGCAAGTCCTTTCCCGGAAACCCAGCCATATCCACGCTCGACAATTGGTCCGGCGCGAAATAGCGTCCAGAAATGAAAATCGCGGATCAGCCAAAATCCACATGCTGAAACCATTTCTCTCCACCCTGCTCCTCCTCACCGCCACGTTCACGCTGCCGGCGGCGGAGTGGTTGACCTTCACCGGCACCAAAGGCCCCGGTCACGGCAAGCACATCGTCTTGCTCACCGGCGACGAGGAATATCGTTCCGAGGAAGGACTGCCGATGCTCGCGAAAATCCTCGCGACGCGCCACGGGTTCAAATGCACCGTGCTCTTCTCCATCAATCCCACCAACGGCACGATTGATCCCAACACCAGGAACAACCTTCCCGGCATCGAGGCGTTGGATACCGCCGACGCCTGCGTGATGTTGCTCCGCTTCCGCGAATTGCCGGATGCGCAGATGAAACATTTCGTGGATTACCTCGGTCGCGGCAAGCCGATCATCGCGTTGCGCACGAGCACGCACGCATTTTCCTACGACCAGAACAAAGCCAGCGCCTACGCGAAGTTCGACTGGCGCAACAAGGATTGGCCCGGCGGCTTCGGGCAGCAGGTGCTCGGCGAGACGTGGGTGAACCATCACGGCGCGCACGGCAAGCAAAGCACCCGCGGCATTCTCAACGACGAGTTCAAGTCCCACCCGATCCTGCGCGGCGTGAAGGATATTTGGGGGCCGAGCGATGTTTACGGCGTCGTCCATCTTCCCACAAACGCGCAAGTCCTCGTGCGCGGTCAGGTTCTCGCCGGCATGAAACCCAGCGACCCGCCGCTCGAGGGCGCGAAGAACAACCCGCTGATGCCGCTGGTCTGGCTGCGCGATGTCACGGGCGAGAGCGGCAGAACCTCGCGCATCCTCACCACGACCATGGGCGCGTCAACTGATCTCGAGTGCGAGGATTTGCGCCGGCTGTTGATCAACGCGTGCTACTGGGCGACGGGCTTGGAGAAAAAAATTCCGAAAAGAGCGGACGCCACCCTCGTGGGCGAATACAAACCCACCAACTTCGGCTTCGGGAAGTTCAAGCCGGGCGTGAAGCCGGATGAACTGAAGTGACCCGCGACCGGCGGCAGAAGTCGGAAGTCAGACGGCTTAGCGGCCATCTCTCATTCGCACCGCGCGTCAGCCCCAGGTGGCGTCAGCGCGAGGTCCAAGCCATTTCAAAAATTCGTTCCCAAGCGTTCAAAAACTCCCGGCTAGACAATCCCAGAACCTGGTTTTAACGTCGCACCCATGAACCTGACGAACGACAATTCGTTCGCTCGATCATAAACCCATCATGAATGACGCCACCAAACGTGCGATGCTGCGCTGGATTCACCTCCTCTTTGGCCTGCCGAATATCGGTTACATTTATGGTCCGCCGTAGGAAGTTCAACCGTATGCCCTCGTTTTCCGGTTTGTCTTCGTTCCGGTCATTGTCCTTTCGGGACTTTGGATGTGGAAAGGCCAGGTCGTTCGACGACTGATTTCGAAAAGATCGGACTGATCGAGGTCAACGCTTCACCCGACACAGCATTAAAAAAGGAAACCTCCATGAAAGGCGTTGGCACCAAAAAGGAATTGTCACCCAAAGAACGGGAAGAACTGCTCGGCGCGTTGAAAGCCCGCTTTGAGAAAAATATGAACCGTCATCAAGGTCTCGCCTGGGCCAGGGTCAAAGCCAAGCTCGATGCCAATCCGGAAAAACTGTGGTCACTCAATGAAATGGAAAGCACCGGCGGTGAACCGGATGTGGTGGGTCAGGATAAAAAGACGGGCGAATACATTTTTTTTGATTGTTCAGCGGAAAGTCCCAAAGGCCGCACCAGTGTTTGTTACGACCGGGAAGGGCTGGAATCACGGAAAGAGCATCACCCGAAAACCACCGCCATGGATATGGCCGCGGCCATGGGCATCGAGCTTTTGACGGAAGAACAATATCACGAGCTGCAGAAGCTAGGAGAGTTCGATTCGAAGACGTCGAGCTGGGTGAAAGCACCGGCTGAGATCAGAGAACTCGGCGGCGCGCTCTATTGTGATCGCCGCTACGGCCGCGTCTTCGTGGGTCACAACGGTGCGCAGTCTTACTACAGCGCCCGGGCGTTCCGCGGCTCGCTCAGGGTCTGAATTTGGGCTAGATGTTCTGAGTTGATTGAATTGCGCGAAGCGTCCTGGAGTGCGGCAGTCCTCTGCCGCTCAGTGTCGCCAGCGGTTCGGCGGCAAAGCGGCAGAGGACTGCCGCACTCCAAGACCTTGCGGATTGCCCTGCCGGGTTTTCAAATCGCGGCCACAGTTTTATTAAAACCGCTATAGCCGAGCCGGATCAGTTCCCCTCGAGTTTTTTAGATCCCCGCCAGCATTGTCTGCGTTCTTTTTACGACTGCGGGATTGGTTCGTTGACTGACTAAGGCCACCTCACACTTCGCTCAATATTCCCGTTCGGTCACGAGGCCCGGTTGCGGGATGGGATAGCGGCCGTTGGCGGCGAGTTGCAGCGGCGCAGGTGAATCGGCCGTGAGCTTGTCGAGGCCGGGCGCGAATTCGTGCGGGCTGTTCAGCATCTCGTCGTAGGTGATCTGCTGCCCGGTGTGCGCCGCCATGCGGCCCATCGAGGTGACGAGGCTCGCTTCCACGCCGCGCTTCACTTCGTTGTACGTTTCGTTGTTGCGGATGGCGGCGAGCAGATCCTTCCACTCGTTGTGATACGGGTTTTGATCCTCGGCCGCGACCTTGGATTCCCAAAGCTGGCTCTTGCGGTTCGGATTCTGACCTTTGTAAGTGCTCGAGGGCAGGCCGCAGTCGTTTTGTTTGGAGGCGATCGCGAGGCCTTTGCTGCCGTGGACGTAGCTGGAGTAGATGTCGGCGCAACCGCTCATGCAACGGCCGTCGAACAACATCTTGCTGCCGTCTTCAAAGGTGTACTCGACGGAGTAGTTGTCGAAGTTCTGGTCAATGTAGGTCTGGCCGTCGGGACTCTGGCGATAGTGACGACCGCCGAGCGCCTGCGCCTTGACCGGCCACGCGTTCTTCATCCAGCAGAGGTGATCAATGTGGTGGATGTAAAAGTCGCTGAAGTTTCCGCCGCTCGCCCAGAGGAAACTGTGGAAGCGCTGGATCTGATACATGAGTTCGCTGATGCCCGCGGGCTTGGGCAGCGACGAGAAGAATCCCACCGGCCCGTGCATCCGGTAGCCGCGCATAAGAATGATGTCGCCGATCTCGCCGTCTTCGATGCGCTTGTGGAGTTCCTGCAACGCGCGGCTGTGACGCGACATCAGGCCGACGCCGACCTTGAGATTTTTCGCGGCGGCGTCCTCGGCGAGTTTCAACATGCGTTTGCTCGTCGGGCCGTCGGCGGTGAGAGGTTTTTCCATGAAGACGTTCAGGCCCTTCGCGATGGCGTAGGTGAAATGCACCCAGCGAAACGCCAGCGGCGTCGCGAGGATGACGACGTCGCCGGGGCGCAGCGAATCCATCGCGTGCTGGTAGGCGTCGAAGCCGGTGAACAGGCGCTCCGGGGCGACGTCCACCTTGTCGGCGAACGAGTTTTTCAGCGACGCGAAAGTTTGCTTCGGCTTCTCCTCGAACACGTCGGCGAGCGCATAAACTTTCACCGCGCCACCGACGGTGAGCGCGTCCACCGCCGCGCCGCTGCCGCGCCCACCGCAACCGACGACGGCGATGCGGATGGTGTTGTCCTCCGCCGCGTGGACGTAAGGGATGGCCGTGCCCGCGAGCGCCGAGGCGGCGGCGAGGGTGCCGGTGCGTTTGATGAAATCGCGACGGGTGGTGGCGTTTGAGTTTTCGTTCGAGGTTGGTTCGTTCATGACGGCATGGTTTCCAGCGGAACAAACCGTGTCAACACTGGAAGTTGGCGGAGCGCGCCCGTCCCGGGCGCAGCCGTGTGAGCCTTTCAGATGCACTCGAAGAATCTACGCCGCAGTCGTTCCAAAGTTGCTGCGCCCGGGGACGGACGCACTCCGTTGAGCAAAAAATCGCCGGCCACCGGCGAACGCTCGCGCGCCCACCGATGGCCGGCTCGGTTAAACCCCGCAATCCAAGCGGGGTACACTTGCGGTCATCCTCTCAAACTGAAACTCAACCCCAACACCGCGGCCGCCGTCATCGCGACGGTGAGCCACACGGCGTTTTCCAGCCGTCGTTCCCACGGCGTCGGCTGCGCCAGCGCCAGAAGATCGTCTGCGGTTCCGCCGCGAGAGATCGCGGCGCGACGGGGCTTGAAGTTTTGCGCGCGCACGCCGCGCCCCAACGCCCGCAGCGTCGCGCTCGTCATCCGGCTCGAATCGAGATTGATTTGCATGGCGACACTTTAGCCGGACTCGTGAAACGCGGTAGCGACAGTCGTGCAACATTCTGACCACAACAGTTCGCGGACTGTACTGGTGAATTTTTCCGGCAGGTGTTACTATCACGCGCGTCGCATCGAAGTATTCTTAGCACCATGCTCACCAACGACCTTGCCAGCCACGCCGTTGAGCAGACCGGCGCGGACGCGCCGCTCTACGAGCGCGTCGCGGTGCGTATCTCGGAACTGATCGAGCACGGCACGTTGCGCCCCGGCGAGCGCGTGCCCTCGGTGCGGAAATATTCCGAGCAACAAGACGTGAGCATCGCCACGGTGATGCAGGCGTATCGGTTGCTTGAAGATCGCGGCATCATCGAGGCGCGCCCGCAATCAGGCTACTACGTCCGCACACGCCGCTGGGAACTGCCGCCCGAGCCGGCGATGTATCGCCCCAAACCGAAAGCCACGAACGTCCGCACGTCGGAGTTGGTTTTGAACGTGGTGAAAGCCGCTCGCATCCCCGGCGTGGTGCCGCTCGGGGCGACGATGCCGAATCCCGAGTTGTTTCCCATCCGCGAACTGAACCGCGCCATGGCCGCCGCGTGCCGGCGGGCGCCGCACATCAGCCACGGCTATTCGCCGCCGGCGGGCGGCGCGATCCTGCGGCATCACCTCGCGCAGCGCGCGATGGAAGCCGGCTGCACGCTCTCGCCCGACGATCTCATCGTCACCTGCGGCGCGACCGAGGCGCTGAATCTTTGCCTCCGCGCGGTCGCAAAGCCCGGCGACGTCATCGCCATCGAGTCGCCGACTTTTTTTGGCATCCTGCAAATCATCGAAGCGCTCGGGATGCGCGTATGCGAAATCCCCAGCTACCCGCGCGAGGGCGTCTGCCTCGACGAACTGGAGTCGCGCCTGAAAAGTTGCCGCATCAAGGCGTGCGTCTTCACGCTCAACTTCAGCAATCCGCTGGGCAGTTGCATGCCGGACGAAAAAAAGAAACGCCTCGTCGAGATGCTGGCCGAACGGGAAATCCCGTTGATCGAAGACGATATCTACGGAAATCTCGCGTTCGCGCCCACGCGGCCCAAGTCCGCCAAGGCGTTCGACACCGACGGCTGGGTGATGTCGTGCGATTCGTTCAGCAAGACGCTCGCGCCGGGCTTCCGCGTCGGCTGGGTCGCGCCGGGACGTTTCCGGCAGAAGGTCGAGTTCCTCAAGCTCGTGACCACGCACTCGACCGCTTCGCCCACGCAACTGGCGATGGGCGAGTTCCTGCGCAACGGCGGCTACGATCATCATCTGCGCAAACTGCGCCGCCTCTACGCCGCGCAGTCGTGCCGCATGATTGACGCCGTGGGCCGCCACTTCCCCGAGGGCACACGCGTCTCGCGGCCCACCGGCGGCATGGCGTTGTGGGTGGAACTGCCCGCGCACCTGCGTGCGCTGGACGTTTACGAACGCGCGCTCGCGGAAAAAATCAGCATCGCGCCCGGCCCGATTTTTTCCGCCAAGCAAGGCTTCCAAAATTTTCTGCGGCTCAACTTCGCGAATCCGTGGTCGGACAAGATCGAGAATGCGATCCTCAAACTGGGAAAAATCATGGCCGGGTTGAGTCCGCGACCGGTGGTGGTCAACGGGAACTAAAATCACCCGCGGCGCCAGTGTGCGCGAAGCGTCCTGGAGTGCGGTGGGTGAGGGGTGAGGGCCACACCGCTTTGGGAACATCCAACATCCAACACCGAACATCGAATGAGACAAAGCGGTGTCAGCCCCTTTCCCCGCCAGCCACCGCACTCCAGGACGCAAGCGCGTGACGAACGAGGAACGTTTAACTCCCCGCCGCGAGAAATCTTTCCGCTTCGATCGCCGCCGCGCAACCCATCCCCGCCGCCGTGACGGCCTGACGGTAAACGTGGTCCGAACAGTCGCCCGCCACGAACACGCCGGGCACATTCGTCGCCGCGCCTTTCGCGGGAATGAGGTAGCCGTTCTCGTCCAAAGTGAGCTGTCCTTTGAAAAGCTGCGTGTTCGGCACGTGACCGATGGCGACGAAAAGCCCGGCGCAATCCAGCGCGCTCTCCGCGCCGGTCTTCAGATTTTTCAACTTCACGCCCGTGACTTTGCCCTGCTTCACGTCGAGCACGTCGGTTACAGCGGAATCCCAAATCGGTTTGATCTTCGCATTCGCCAGCGTGCGGTCGGCCATGATCTTCGAGGCGCGCAAACTGTCGCGGCGATGAATCAGATACACCACCGACGCGAACCGCGTCAGATACGTCGCCTCTTCGCACGCGGAATCGCCGCCGCCCACGACGACGAGCGGGTGGTTGCGGAACATCGGCAGCGCGCCGTCGCACGTGGCGCAGTAGGTCACGCCTTTGTTTTCCAGCAGGTGCTCATTCTCCAGCCCGAGATGCCGATGGCTCGCGCCCGTGGCGATGATGACTGTCTGCGTCTCGACGCGTTTGCCGTCCACGGTCAACGCGAAGGGGCGTTTGGAAAAATCCGCCACCTCGACGTTGCCGAACTCCGCGCGCGCGCCGAAACGCTCGGCCTGTTTCTGCATCCGCGTCATCAGTTCAAAGCCGTCCACGCCCTCGGGGAAGCCGGGAAAATTCTCGACGATGCTCGTGGTCGTGAGCAGGCCGCCGGGTTGATTGCCGGTGAGCACGAGGGGCGAAAGGTTCGCGCGCGCCGCGTAGAGCGCCGCCGTCCAACCCGCGCAACCCGATCCGATGACCACGACTTTTTCCATAGGCCGCGCAAGGTAGGAGCCGCGCACCGGCTTGGCAAGCGGCGACTGCCCGCGGCGAGACGGAGCGCGCCCGTCCCGGGCGCAGCAGCTTGGGGCGGACGAGCGGTGTTTGAAACTTTCCTGAGTCGCTACGTTAGCGGACGTTGCTGCGCCCGGGGCGGGCGCGCTCCGGGCAATGCGCGACTGCCCGACGGGAATTTCTGTTTGCGCCGGGCCGGCCGTCCGCTTTTACTAGCGGGGCAAATGTTCCGCCTCTATCAATTATTTTCCCTCGTCGCGCTCCTGCCCGCCTTTGCCGCCGAGGATTTGTTGAACTACACCAACTACTGGACGGTGAGCGCGGGCGTCTATTCCGAATCCGGACCGGCGCTCGATGCCAACGGCGTGATCTACGTTTCCACCTGGGATGGCTGCCTGTACGCCATCAATCCCGACCGGACGACCAAATGGGAATTCCACGTCACCACGGACTTGAAATCTTCGCCCGCCATCGCCGCCGACGGCACGATCTACGTCGGCTGCCGCGACCGGAAATTTTACGCCATCACGCCGGACGGGAAAAAGAAATGGGAATTCAAGACCGGCGGCTGGGTGGACTCGTCGGCCGGCATTGCGACCGATGGCACGATTTACTTCGGCTCGTGGGACAACAAATTTTACGCGCTCAACCCGAACGGCTCGGTGCGCTGGACTTTCACCACCAGTGGCGAAGTCGAGTCCTCGCCGGCCATCGGCACGGACGGGACGATTTATTTCGGCTCGCACGACAAAAAGTTTTACGCGCTCAATCCCGACGGCTCGAAGCGCTGGCAGTTCGCCACCGGCGGCCAGATCATTTCGTCGCCGGCCATCGGCGCCGATGGCGCGCTGTATTTCACGTCCGTGGACGGAAAACTTTATGCGTTGAACCCCGACGGCACGCGACGCTGGTCGTTGCTCACCGGCGGCATTACCGAGTCCTCGCCGGTGCTGGGAACGAACGGCACGATTTACGTCGGGGTGAACAGCAACTATTGCGCGATCAGCAGTGACGGAAAAAAACTCTGGAGCCACCGGCTCTGGCAATATTTCCCGAACGATTTTATGCGCGGCACGGCGGCGGTGGGGGCGGACGGCTTCACGTATTGCGCGGCGGAGGATCATCGCTTCTGGAAAGTCGCGCCGGACGGACAATGGAAATGGCTGGTGTGGCTCGATGGTAGTTGCAAGTCCTCGCCGGTGTTCGGCGCGGATGGCACGGCGTATCTGGTGAATTACAACGGCCAGCTCTTCGGCATCCGGAACGTCACGACGCTGGCCGACACCCCGTGGCCGATGTTCCGCGCCGACGCGCAACACACCGGGCGCGTGCGGAAAGTGAAGTGAGCCGCCAATCATCACCCAAATCAGTGGTTGATAATTCACCACTGTGCGGTTGAATTTCCAGCATGAATCGGCGGAATCCCACGCCTCAACCCCTGGCTGCGTTGCGCGGTACACCGGTCGTGTATCTGCAAGGACCGCCCAGGCCGTCCCTCCACCAACGAATCCGGCGCGACCCGCACACGGTTTTGCAGACTTGTTGCGGGTGGAGCGGTGAAGTATTCTTCGGCCATGAAACGCGAAGACATCATCCGGGACATCCACGGGTTGGACGCGGAACTGGCGGCGCTGGAGGAGCAATACGGACTTCTGTCCGCCGACTTTTACCACTGCTACCGCGCCGGGGAACTGGAGCAAACGCGCGATTTCATCCGCTGGGCTGGATTTTACGAAGCGAAACAGGAGCGGGAAGTTCGCTATCGCCAGCTCGTGTATGAGCACTTGCGGGCGCTGCGACGGCGGTCAGGTCTCGGCGCGCTGGCCCTTGACCCGGCGGGCGCATGAGCGCGCCGCTGGACGACCTCGCCAGTTACAGCGCCTTCGTTTATGCGCTGGCTGAACGGCATCCGTTTGTCACCAGTTCGACGCTCGCGCTTGCGCCCATCGGGGCCACCCTCGCGAGGTAGGAAGGTCGCGTCGAATGTCAGGGTGGGATTCATCTGGAAGTGTGGGAGTTGGTGGACTTCGCGGCACACCGCATCCGGACTTACAGCTATGAGGTGTATCGAGGCGGCGGGAAGATTTGCTGGTATGATCCGTGGGAGCACCCCGAAATTCCGGCGCTGACAGCCACGTTCCCGCACCACAAGCATGTGCCGCCAGACTTGCGCGACCATCGCGTGCCCGCGCCGAGAATCAGCTTTGCCTCACCGAACCTGGATGTGGTTCTGGCGGACGTTCACCGGGATTGGCTTCTGAAGTCATGATGCGAGCGCCGTCGGAGCGCGACCGGTCCCCGGTCGTAGCGGGCGGATTGTGGGCGCGCTCGGAATATTCCAACCTCTCCCAGTTTGCGGCAGTGCTGCGGGCGAGGGACCGCCCGCGCTCCGCTCAGTTCCCGTCCTTCTTTTCGTCCGCGGGTTTTTCGGCGGGCGCCGGCTCGTCTTTTTTCTCGACGAGCAGTTGGGCGCGTTCTTTCACGATGGGATCCACCTGCCAGCCGGGCACGAGAAACGTCCACGGCTCAAACGCTTTTTCCGACGCGAGCTTTTCCGCGAGCTTCTTTTGCTGGTCGGCGAAATCCTTGTCCAGCTTCGTTTTGTCCTCCGGCTTCTCGTCCTTGCCCGGCGTGCGCTCCTTCGGAAAGTTCGCCGCCACGGTCATGGTCACAAAATAATTCTCGTTCGTCTTCGCGCCGACTTTGATGGTGTAACTAAAGCCGTCAAGCGTCGCGACCTCGACGACATTCGGCTTGTCCAAACCGACCTGCTCCGGCTTCACCCCCACGGCCACGTCGGCGAAGCTCGGCGCGGAAAACGGATTGGCGACGCCCGCCGCCTTCGCGCTGTCGAGTTCTTCGCCCGGTTTGCTTTCGGCGAATTTCAGATCCGCGCCTTCCTTCTCGCGAACAAGCTTCCACGAATTCGTCACGTTCTGAAAAGTCACCGCGATGGCGCGCGCCTTTTCAATCTTGAAGAAATCCTTGTTGAGCCAGTCCTCCGGTTTCGGCGCGACGTTTTCCAGCGGATCGGAAACCACCGCCACGCGATCCGCCGCGCCGCCCGCCATCACCCAACGCCCGTCCGGCCAGCCGCCGTCGTCCGGCTCGCCCATCGGCGAAGCGCCTTGCCCTTTGCGCAGGTGCTTCTTGCCGAGCAGGAGCGTTTTGATCGCCGCGCCGTTCGTGCCCCGCAACTCCACAACCGTCGGCGGGTTCGTCCCCTGCCCGCCCGTCGCCAGTTCCAGCCGTGGCAACTGCGACGGCCCGACCGTTTCGGTCTGCACGATTTTCAGATCACCGAGCTTCACCAGCAAAGTTTTGATCTCGGAAAAATTCGCCGGATAATCACCGCGCTGCGTCACGCGCCAGAGGTCGTTCTTCTTTGCGAGCAACAATTCGTTCGTGCCCTGCTTCACGGAGATTTGCGCCACCGAGTTCACGTCGAGGTTGCCGAGCAGTTTCTGGCCGATGCCCGTGCCGCCACTGCTCCACGACGAAGCGTTGTCGCGATAATACTTCAGGCCCGCGCCGCCGAGCACGACCACTAACACCAGCAGGATGATGAACTGTTTGCGATTCATTTTGCCGCCGTAAGTTTGCGTTTATAGACCGCCAACAGAATCCCGCACGCCGTCACGGCGAGCGGCATGGCGAAGATGTTCCACCACTTCACGTGGTTCTCGAGCTGCACCACCTCGCGCCGCAAATCCTTTTGCACCTGCTTCAACTCGACGCCGAATCTCGCCGCCTTCTTCTTCCATTCTTCCTCTTCCTTCTGTTGCTCAGGGGGCTTGATAAAACGCTGGCTTCCATCCTTGGATTGTCCCAACTCTGCCACGCGGCGCTGCGCGTCTTCAAACGCAGTTCGAACTTCGTTCAACTTGTCACGGAATCGTTCTTCCGCCGCCGCTTCCATCTGCTTCACGCGCGTGAACGGGCGGTTCAACGTCGCGCGGCTGCGGACGGTGATGAGATTGTTGTCGCCCGCGAGTTGCTCGATGGCGTTCTGCGCGAAGTTGATGTTCGCGTTCAACTGCCGGCGCATCGGGCCGAACGGCGTCTGCGTTTCCTGGATCGAAAAGTTGTCGTGGATCATGTCGGAATCGCCGATGAGGACCACGGCGGTTTCGCCCGCGGACTGTTTGAGCGAAGTGTCCGCTTTCTTTTCCTCCGGCTTGGTTTCGCCTTCCTTCTTCTCCTCGGGCTTCTCCGCCGGCTTGCCGTCGGGGAACGCGGTCTTGAATTTCCCGGCGAGCCGCACGGCCAGCGCGAACTCCTTGCCCGACGGTTTGAAATCCTTCATCGCGGCTTCGGGCGAGAGGTTCGCGAGAAAGCCGTCCACCAGCGCCGAAGCCGGCGAGCTCTTGAGCAGCACGGTTTGCTTCAACCCGTCCGCCGGCGTCCCGCTGAACGCGCCGCCGGCGAAAAACCAGACATTGTCAATCTGGCTCGTCACCACGTCGTTCGTGTCCATGTTCTCGGGCGTGAGCGAGAGCCACACGGGCCGCTGCTGGCCCCGCGCGTCGCCGCCGCCGACCTCCATCCGCAACCGCGCGTCGGCCACGACTTTTGAATTCTCGAACTGCAGCCCCCACGCCTTGAGCAGTTTGTCCAGCGACGAACCGCCGCCGCCCATCTGGCCCATCATCGGATTCTGCCCGCGGCTGTCTATCAGCGAAACCGAATCCAGAAACGCCACCAGTTTGCCGCCGCGCAAAACGAATTGATCAATCGCGAACTGCGCCTTGTCGGAAATCTCCTTCGGATGAATCACGACGAGCACCTTCACGTCGTCATCAATCTTGTCCACGTCCATCCCGACGTTCTTCACGTTGAAATCATTCCGCAACTCGGTGACGAACGCCCACGCCGGCTGGCCGCGCTGGCCCATCTGCTGCATCATCGGGTTCGACTGCATCCCGAACACCGGCAGCGAACTCATCACGCCCACAACCGGCTTCTCCGGCCGCACCACGCGCGTGATCGCGCGCGAGATGTCGTACTCCAGCAACCGTTCCCGGACCGGCTGGAGGAAGGGAATCGCTTCCTTCGTGTCAATCATGCTGACGGCGAGGCCCATATAAAACCGGTCGCCGGATTGCAACGGCGCGCCCTCGACGCCGTCGAGCTTCGCGGAATCTTCCGCGTCCGAATCCGGCTGCGGGTCGTACTTCTCGATGATGATCCTGCCCTTCGCGGCCTGTTTGTATTCCGCGAGCAGGTCTTCGACTTTGCGCGCGTAGTCCTTGAGGTACACCGTTTCCGCCGCGGCGCCGGCGCTTTGCGAGCAGTAGAAACGAATTTTCACCGGCGTATCGAGCTTCGCCAGGATCGCGCGCGTGCCGTCCGAGAGGGTGAAGGCCTTTTCCTTCGTCAGGTCCACGCGCCGATGCACGCTGCCGAAGATCACATTGGCCGCAACGAGGATCACTGCCATCGCCGCCACGCCGCCGAGGGAATAGAGAAACGTTTCGAGAGTTTTTTTCTGCATCGCAAATCCTTTCAACTTCAAGAGCGGTGACCGCGCAGGATGACGCTCGTGGAAAAGAGCGAGAAACCGATCACCGACAGGAAAAAAATGATGTCGCGCGAGTCGAGCACGCCTTTTTGAAACCCGCCGAAATGCGTCAGGAAACTGCAGGACGAAACCATGTCCACCGTCGCGGTACCGAAGACACCGGAGATCGCCTTCAACACGCCTGGCACACCCGCCAGCACCAGCGCGAGGCAAAGCACCACCGAGACGATGAAGCTCACAACTTGCGTCCGCGTCAGCGCCGAGGTGATGCAACTGATCGCGAGATACGCGCCCGCCATCAGCCAGCTTCCGACGTAAGCGCAAAAGATCACGCCGTTGTCCGGCGCGCCGAGATAGTTGACCGAGATGACGACCGGGAAGGTCAGTGCCAGCGCCAGCGCGAGGAACAGCCATGACGCCAGGAATTTTCCGAGGATCGCCTGCCACGGCGTCACCGGCATCGTCAACAAAAGTTCCAGCGTGCCCACGCGCCGCTCTTCCGCCCACAGCCGCATCCCGACCGCCGGCACGAGGAAAAGATAGAACCACGGATGCCAGTCGAAGAATGATTGCCCGAGCGCCGCCTGTTCGCGCTCGAAGAATCCGCCGAAGACAAACGTGAACACTCCGCTCAACAGCAGAAAGATCACGATGAACACATACGCCAGCGGCGACGTGAAATACGCGCCTAGCTCGCGCTTGGCGATGGTTTTGATATTGGCCCAGGTGTTCACTTCGCCACCTCCTTCGCCGTGTCGGGCATCGTGATGCTGCGGAAAACCTCATCGAGTCTTCCCACTTCCGTGTGCATTTCTTCCACCTGCCAGCCGTGCGACGCGTCCATCACCGCGCGCGTCAATTCACCGTCTTGATTTGGTTTCGGGAAAACTGTCACCGTGACTCTCGAGCCGGTGTCGCTGATAACCGTCGCGCGCTTCGCGGCGGAAAGTTGATTCAACTTCGCCGTGACCGTCGCCGCCGCCATGCCGCGTACGCACAACGTCACCGCGCCCGCCCATTCGGATTTGCGCCGCAATTCCGGCGGCGTGCCGTTCGCCACGATCTTGCCGCGATCAATGATGATCGCCCGCGAACAGACCGCGTCCACTTCTTCGAGAATGTGCGTCGAGAAAATGATCGCCTTCTTCTCACCCATGCGGCGGATGATGCCGCGCACCTCGTGCTTCTGGTTCGGGTCGAGACCATCCGTCGGTTCGTCGAGGATCAACACGTCCGGATCGTGGATGATGGATTGCGCGAAACAGGTGCGATGGCGATAACCTTTGGAAAGTGTCTCCACGCTTTGATGCAACACCGCTTCGAGAAAACACATTTCCACCACGCGGCTGACGGCTTTTTTCCGCGCGTCGCCGCGCAGCCCCCGGATCTCGGCGCAGAAATTCAGGAAGCCGCTCACCGTCATGTCGGTGTACGCCGGCGCGTTTTCCGGCAGGTAGCCGATGAGCCGTTTGGCGGCGATGGGATTCTCCACGATGTCGAACCCGCCCACGCTGGCGCGCCCGCCCGTCGGCGGGATGAAGCCCGTGATCATCCGCATGGTGGTGGACTTGCCCGCGCCGTTCGGGCCGAGACAACCGAGCACCTCGCCGCGCTCGACGGAAAACGAAATGCCGTCCACGGCGCGCTTGGTGCCGAACAATTTCGTCAGGTTTTCAACTTTGATCATGGTTCACGATTCAATTCCGACCCAAATGGAACGAGCGAAATAGCCCGCCCGCCGCCAATTGTAAATCGCTTTTTTTCGCGCGGCGGGTTGGTTGCGGGCCTTTCCCGCCATTCAAGCGCAACGCCCTTTGGACATTTCTCGGGAAAAATGTTCAAAAAACGTTGCGCCCGCCTCGTCGGGCTTCACAGCGCAACGGTCACCAATCCCCGGTGGACTTTGAAACGTAACTCATCTAAAAAGCCCGCGTCTCATGCATTCACTTTCTGAGCGTCAGGTCGGGGCACGGCGAGGCATTGTGACTTTGTTCTTCGCCATGATGTTCGCGTTCCGACTTGTTTGCAGCCAGACGCGGGATGGCCAACCGTTGTTGCCTGGCTCAATCACCGCCAACACCGCGGCGGTGCCTCTCTCACGCACGACTTCACCGCCGGCGGCCACGAACCCAATCCCGGAACTGCCCACCCTGCACATCAACGAAGCCGTCATGGTCACGGTGGAACTGGATTTTGGAACGCGCGTGCCGGGTATCGCGGAGGCCCTGCGTGACGTCGAGCGCCAACACACACCCGACGATGGCAAAGGGCGCGTCTTCGCAATCCTCGATGCCTACGGCGGGCCGAGCGCGGATGGCAAGAAACTCCACCTCTCGATGCACGTGAGCACGGAGAAACCCGGCGTTGGACGGTTGGTGTTTCGCCGCACCGGTGAAGTCCTGTGGTCGAGCCGCGTGGTTTCCGGCAACGCCACCAATATGTTCTCGGGGAAAAATCTCACCATCCTCGTGGACGACGGCCAGGGCAAAACGCTCATGGTGGACGGCTCCGAAAATCCCAACTCGATCATGGACGCGCGGTTGCGGGATGGCGCCCAGACCGTGCGCGGCGTCTGGCCCGACGGCGCGGAACGCGAAGTCACTTTCCTCTACAGCGCGTGCGGTTGTCCGGTCAAGGTCCGCGCGCGTCGCGCGGGCGACCTGACCGTGCGCGCCAGCGAACTGCCGGTGATTTTCCACGACGACCCGGCCGTGGTGCGGGTCATCGAACGGTTGATGGGTTGGAAACGGACTCCGTGAAAAAAAATCCGGGTCAAGCAGCCAGAGGATGGCGGAGAGACCCGGTGAATTCGATTGGTTCGGCAGGCGCTGAACGATTGGTGCAGTCCCGAACCAAGAATACCGCACCGTTTCACAAAAAAATTCAAAGAACATTCCGACCAACCTCGGAGAACTTTTCCCCGGTGGGAGGACGCCGGCGCGTCGCTGGGTCTCCGGCTGGGTTGTAATTTTGCACAGAGCCAAAAAAAATCCTTCCCCATTCTTGTCATTCACTGACCACAGGTTGCTGTTTGTTCTGGCCCGGCGCGATGCCGGGAGAAGGGTTCCCTCGCGGCCCGAACGCGTGAACAACCGCCGCAGTCCAGGTGCATGGCTCAACTGCGGTCAGGCTCTTTGGCCCGCTATGAGAAAGACCGGGGCCGGAATGAGTCCAACGAACGAACCGAGGCGTGGCGATCCACTGAATGCTACCGAACTGAAGTCGTCAACGCCGACGCCATCTTGATTCAAACTGGGAAGGCGACTTCGCGAGCGCCCAGTAAAGCCTCACTGGTTCGCGCCGGAAAACGGATACCAATAAACCGCGCGCTCCTGAATCCATTCCAATTTGCTGGCGGCATCTATCGGAGAGCTGACTTCGCCTGCCCTGTCGCGGGACTTAAGGATTTTTGACTCGGTAGGGCGGATTCCAAATTACGTCGGGAAGCAACGGTTCGTTGTTGTTGGGTTGCTCGTTCTTAACGACCTTCTGTTTGTAGTAAGCCGCATGACTATCCATGAAATTCAGGATGCCGCCTTGCTTATTGTGCCGCGATGGAAACGCCCTCCACCGGGCGGCCGGGTTCACGGAATAAAAAGTGTTTCCAGCGCTGAAGCCCTCAGTGGAATTAAATACCGAGTCGGTCAGCAGAACCGTTGCGGATGTTTTCGGCAGGGACGAAAGCTTTGGCATTTTTGGGTATGGAAGATTCGATGCGGTAACGCCAGGGCTTGAGTCACCTGGATCTTTCTTTAAGTCAATGTTCATGACGTAGCTGAAGAATCCTTCGCCACCGGAACCCGACAAAGCCGCCAAATCGGCAGCGCTCATCGTGGCAGAGGGACATTGCCAGATCTTGCCCACTCCGCCCGGGAACGGAATCTTGGTCGAATAATTTCCACCCGGGAGACTCACGTAATAGTCCAATGTTCTCTCTCCCACCAACGCGGGGAGGAGGTTGAACCAAGCGTTCGGATCGGCATGAGCGCCACTGTTTCCGGGATACTGGGCATTGGCTCCCATGCCATCCCGCGGGATACCGTCATTATTGTCGGTCGCATAGATGCTCATCGCCAATCCCCATTGCTTCAAATTGGAAAGACAGTTGGCGGTGAGCGCGCGATCCTTCGCCTTGGAGAGCGCGGGCAATAACATCGCGGCGAGGATCGCGATGATGGCGATGACGACGAGGAGTTCAATCAGCGTGAAGGCCTTCGGGGACCGGCCAGTTTCATTTCGGTTCGGGTTCAAACGGTTCATAATTTCAATAACATCAGCCCGCCAGAGAAACTTACACCGGTCAGGCTTGCAGCAGGTTAAGCGTTTAATCGCGGTATGCCAAAGGGATTTCGGCGCAGCGACTGTCCTAATCCGTTTGTAGGGCACGACGTGAGGAGTGATTTCCAAGCCGACTCGTTGCCTCGTCGCCTACAAATTTGGCGCGTCGCCGCAAAGCTAGAGCCGCTCGCGCCCGGCGAAACCGCTGTCGAGATCGTGCCAGTGTTCGACGTCTTCCTCGTCCGATTCCCAGCAAAGAAAAACCTCCTTGCCACCGATGATGGCCGGGAAGTCGAGCAGGCCGCGTTCGAGGTCCTTGATCTGGATGTCGCGTCGCTGAAATTCTAGGAGGACTTCCTGCATCTCGGCGAGCGTGCGGATCCAACGGTTGACGAGATCGCCGCCGACGTCGTGGCCGGGACTCATGAGCGAAGTGAGGCGTTTGTCGAAGCGCTCCTGCTCGTGGCGAAGTTCGTTGAGCCGCTTCAACCATGCGCGAAGCTGCGGCAGCAGCGCGCGGGCTTCGTCGCGCGTGTAGTGTTTCGCAAAGCGGTAGTCCATCGGTCAAAATGATTTCACGCCCGGCTCACGGCGTCTTCGGCGCCGCGAGTTTCTTTTTCACCAGTTCGTTCGGCTCGACGCCGAGGGATTTCTGCCACGCCGCGCGGGCTTTCGCGGGTTCGTTGAGCGAAGCGTAGATGTCGCCGAGGTGGTCGTAAAGCGTGGCGTCGGGTTCTCCGTTGAGTTCCACGGCCTTGAGGATGTATTCGAGCGCGGCCTGGGGCTGGTTTTGCTTGAAGAGCACCCAGCCCATGCTGTCGAGATACGCGGCGCTCTTCGGCTCGGCCTTGAGCGCCTTCGCGATGAGTTCCTGCGCGCGGTCGAGGTTCTCGCCCCTCTCCGCCCACATGTAACCGAGATAATTCTGCGCCTCGGGGAAGTCGGGCTGGAGTTCGAGCGCCTTTTGAAAATATTTCACGGCTTCCTCGCGGTCGCCTTTGCGCTCGTGCGCGATGCCGGCCTCGAAATAAAAACTGGCGGTGAGGTTTTTCTCCGCGCCGGCCTTGGCCAGCACTTCCGCGCTCGTGAAATGAGTGATGGCGTCAGCGTAATTTTTCAATCGCTGGCTGACCATCGCGAGGAGATATTCGCAGAGGAACTTCGGCGGAAATTTCTTTCTCGCCCCGCGCAAAGTTTCGCCCGCGTCCTCCGCCTTGTTCGCGGCGAGCTGCGCGGCGGCGAGGTCGTAGTAGCCGGGCTCGAAGTTTGGACTGAAAAGGATGGTCTTCTTGAAGTAATCCACGGCTTCGGTCCATTTCTTCTCGTCGTAAGCGAGGCTGCCGAGGAAAAAATATGCCTGCGCGTTCGCGGGGTCGTCACGGACGATGGCTTCAAGCTGCTCGCGGGCGAGTTTGGAATCGTTGCCGCGCAGGTAAATGTCGGCGAGGCGCGCGCGCACGGCTTCGCGCACGAGCGGTAGATCGTCCACCTGGCTGAGCAGCCCCAGGTAAAGTTGCGCGGCCTTCTCCGTCCTGCCCAACGCATGGAGTCCGTCGGCCAGCCGGAGGCGCGTCTGCGGTTTCTTCGGCTTGAGCGCCTCCGCCCGTTCGAGGATTGACGCCGCGCGGGGATTGATGGCTTCCCGTTGCGTGGGAAATTGCAGCGCGTAATTGCGGTACATGTCCGCGAGGCCGATGAGAAATTCCGCGTCCGTGCCCGCGGCCTTGCCCGCTTCGTCCAAAATTTTCAACGCCTCGTCCGTTTGTTTGTTCTTGAGTGAAAAATAAAACAAATTCTGGTAACCGGCGAGCGAGGCCGGCGACTTCTTGATCGCGGTGCGATTCGCCGCGATGGCATCGTTCGTTTTACCGAGGCCGGCGAGGACGGCGCCGAACCGGGCGAAGACTTCGCCCGTCGCCGCCGGGCGCGCCGCGGCCAGTTCCAGAATCTCCAGCGCCTTCGCGGGTTGTTTGTTCAGGAGAAAACGACGGGAAACTTCGAGCACGAGGGTTTCATCATCGGGATCGTCGTGCACCGCCTGACGAAATTCCTGCAACGCCGCGTCGGTCTGCTCGTTCAACTCGAATGAGACTCCCGCCGCGTAGTGCGCATGCGCGCTCGCGGCTTTCTCCGCCGAAACGACGACGGCCGAAACCTGCTTGCCACCAGCCACCGTCACGCGATCGCCGGCGGGAGGCGCAGTTTTGCATCCGCCCGCAAACCATCCGGTCGCGAGCGCGACGAGCAAGGCAAAGCGGAAACGCTGATTCATGCGGTACAATAAAGCACGCGCAGCGGCCGGTTCAACCGGCCGCTCGCGTGGTGAAATCGTCATGGCCCGGCGGCGTTACTTCTGCCAGGTGCGCTTCTTGTGACGATTCAAGCGCAACTTCTTGCGGCGTTTGTGCTTGTTGATTTTCGCCTTGCGGCGTTTTTTTAGTGAACCCATAGGTTTCTTTGCGGTCATCCCCGAATTTCTTCGGGGTCAATATACAACTTTGTTCAGAGGATATTCAATGATTCCTTCGGCGCCGGCGGCTTTTAATTTCGGAATCAACTCGCGCACGACGTGCTCGTCAATGATCGTCTCCACCGCCACCCAGCCTTTAAGACTGAGATTCGCGATCGTCGGATTGCGCAACGCTGGCAGGCTGGCGAGCAGGCTGGCCAGATTTTTTTCGGCGATGTTCATCTTCAATCCGACCTTCGACTCGGCTTCGAGCGCGCCTTTGAGCAACAGCGACAACGTTTCAATCTTCTGCCGTTTCCAGTTGTCCTTCCACGCGTCGCGATTCGCGATGAGGCGCGGCGTGGAACTGAGCAACTCATCCACGATGCGCAGTTTGTTCGCGCGCAGCGACGACCCGGTCTCCGTGACTTCGACGATGGCGTCCACCAGTTCGTGCGCCTTCACTTCCGTCGCGCCCCAGGAAAATTCCACCTCCGCCTTCACGCCATGCTTCTTCAAATACTTTTTCGTGAGGTTCACAACCTCGGTGGCAATGCGTTTGCCTTCGAGGTCTTTGACGGATTTCACCGGCGAATTTTCCGGCACGCACAGCACCCAGCGCGCGGGCTTGCGCGAGACCTTGCTGAAAATAAATTCGTCCACCTCGTGAACCTTCGAGCCGTTCTCGATGATCCAATCGTGCCCCGTAATGCCGCAATCGAGATAGCCGTGCTCGACATAACGACTGATCTCCTGCGCGCGGATGAGCCGGATTTCCAACTCGTCGTCGTCCACGTACGGGATGTAGGAACGGCTGCTGACCTGGATGTTGAAGCCGGCCTTGGCCATCTTCTCGATGGTCGCGTCCTGCAAACTGCCTTTCGGCAGACCGAATCTTATTTTCTTTTCACTCGCCATAATTTCACCGGCGCGCCCCGCGCGCGGCGGGATTGATTTGCCAAGTATTGCGCGGCAAAGACAGCTTTTTCTTTGGGATTGAACCGTAGCGGCGGTCGGCAGAGCGCCGCATTCGCTACCCTTTTTCAGGAGGATTGCAAAGCATCGGTTGCTCCGCTAGTTTTCCGGCATGGAACGAGTCGGGACCAGAGCGGACGGAGCCTGGCGCAAGTCGCGCCTCGCCGCGCGTCTGCTCATCCGCCGGGAATCCCGCCCGCTACGCCCGCGCGAGCAGGCGCTGGCTCGTCGCCTCAGCCAGGACCCCGAAGTCACCAACCGGCTCATTCAACAGGCGCTTTACTTTCTGGGCATCGGCCCGCGCAAACATGCCTTCGATCAAAAACTGGTGGACGGGAGAAATTGACTGGGCCACACCCGCCGGCGAATTGCTCCAGAAGTTTCTGGCGTCGTTGCCCAAGGATCGTCCGTTTCATCTGACGCTCTACGGTTCCGCGCCACTCCAACTCACGGTGGACCGCCAGTTGTTGAGCGGCGACGTGGATTTGTTTTCCGACGACGACGAGGATTTGTCGGCGCTCGTCGCGGCGGCCAAACTGGACAAGGCGCACGGCGGATTTTATCTCGAACCGGGATTTGAATTGAGTTTCCGCACCAGCCCGCGCTGGCGGCAACGGGCGGCGACGGTCCAGCGCGGCAACGTGACCCTGACCATTCCGCACCCGTTGGACATCCTCCTTGGCAAACTGGACCGGCTGGACGCGAAAGACCTGAAAGCCTTTGAGCGCACGCACCAGCTGACGGGCCACCCCACGGCCGCCGAACTCCAGCACGAACTCCAGAATGCGGTGGACTTGTTTCGCCCCGCGTTCGACGAGGATTCACCGAACCGGTACCCGGAGAACACGCGTCGGTTGTGGCGGGAAATGTTCGGTGCCGACATTGATATTCGCCGCGACATCATTGAACCAGCCAGCGCCCGAAGAAGACAGGGCTATGGAGAGTCGCCGCCGGATTACAAGGGGGCGCTGGGCCAATGATCCCGGCTCCGGCCAGTTCCAATTCGCCGACCCGCAAGCCACGACCAACGTGCAACGTTTCTACCGCGTGAGTTCGCCGTAACCGAGCGTAGCGGCGGTCGGCAGACCGCCGCAGACTTTTGGGGATTTATTTGGCGGCTCTCTGCCGAGGAACCGCTACGCCGCCTTCCAAACCACCCGTCGTCCCTGCACCGCAATCTCCCCGCGCGCAATCGACGCCACGCACTTGGGATAAAGCTCATGCTCCGCCGCGTGAATCCGCGCGTGCAAAGCATCCAGCGTATCGTGATCCAGCACCGGCACGGTTTGTTGTCCGATGATCGCGCCGGAGTCCACGCCGGCGTCCACGAGATGCACCGTGCAACCCGTCACCTTCACGCCGTGATCCAGCGCCTGCTTCCACGCGTCGAGTCCGGGAAACGACGGCAGCAGCGACGGATGCACGTTCACGATGCGCCCCTCGAACGCGCGGAGAAAATCGCCCTTGAGCACGCGCATGAAACCGGCGAGCACGATCAAATCCACTTTCGCCTCCTGCAACGCCGTCACGTACGCGCGCTCGGCGTCCTCATCCAGTTTGGTGCGGAATTTTCCCGGAGCAATGAAGCGCGCCGGAAGATTTCGCGTCCGCGCGTGCTCGAGAATGCCCGCGTTCTCCACGTCGCTCAACACCACCGCCACTTCCGCCGCAATCTTTCCCGCGGCGACAGCGTCCGCGATGGCCGCGAAGTTCGAGCCTTGGCCCGAGCCGAGCACGCCGAGACGGAAGATTTTTCCACTGTTCACGCGCAAGTCTTAGCCGCTGTCGCACCGTCGCCGCAAGTCTGCGGTTGCCGCGGAGCGCGAGCCGTCCCGGCTCGCAGCGGCTTCGGAAGTTGAGTCACTCGGAAATTTGGAGTCGTTCATTCCATTCGCAACTGCTGCGGACGGGGACCGCCCGCGCTCCGTAACTAATCGGGCTTGTCATCGTCGGTCGTCTGGTTAATGTCCACGCATCGCCGCAACGTGAACCCGGTGCGGCGGTTCATCTCGAAATCAGAACGGCCGCCACGGCGTAACATGAGCCACTTCATCAGAACCCTCGCTCTGCTGTTGCTCCCCGGCCTCGCTCTCCCCGCCGCCACGATGACGAACGCCACCGCCACGTTCACCGGCTCGGCGAATCCCGGCGGCGTCGCCACCAGCGCGTGGTTCGAGTGGGGACTCGGCCAGCGTTTCGATCAAACCACCGCGCCCACGGCACTCGGCGCGGGCAGCAGCCCGGTCGCGTTCAGCGCCAACGTCGGCGGCCTCACGCCGGGACTCACCTATCGTTCGCGCGCCGTCACCAGCAACTCCGTCACCGGCGTGCGCCGCGGATTCGCGAGCGCAATTCTTTCACCCGTCGTCACGCTCACCGGCGCGAATCCACTCACGAACACTTGGGGCTTGGCTTACGTTGAACCCGGCGCGACCGCGAGCGGGTTTGTCGTCGCGCTCGCCGGCGGCCGCGCGCACTCGCTCGCGCTGAAAGCCGATGGTCGCGTTTCGGCGTGGGGCGACAACTTTTATTCGCAAACCAACACCCTCGCCAGCGCCACCAACGTCGTCGCCATCGCCGCCGGACAAAATCATTCCGTCGCGTTGCGCGCCAACAACACCGTCGTGAGTTGGGGCGAAAACTCTTTCGGCCAGACCAACGTCATCTCCGCCGCGTCGAACGTGCTCGCCATCGCCGCGGGAGAATTGCACAGCCTCGCCCTGCGCACCAACGGCACCGTCGTCGGCTGGGGCGACAACGCCTCCGGCCAGACCAATGCGCCCGCGAACCTGACCAACGCCATCGCCATTGCCGCCGGTGATCGCCACAACCTCGCGCTCCGCAACAACGGCACCGTCACCGCGTGGGGTTACAACGGCTACAACCAAACCAACGTGCCCGCTGACGCCACGAACATTCTCGCCGTCGCCGCCGGCGGTGGCGACAGCCTCGCGCTGCGCGCGGACGGCACCGTGTTCGTCTGGGGACTCAATTCCTATTTTCAAACCAACGTTCCCGCCGCCGCGACGAACGTCATCGCCATCGCCGCCGGGCTTTATCACAACCTCGCGTTGCACGCGGATGGCCGGGTCGTCGGCTGGGGCGCGGGCACGAACAACACCGGCGCGAATCCCCATTTCGGCCAGGCGCAGATTCCGGCGAGCGCCACGAACGTCGTCGCCATCGCCGCCGGTTACTACAACAGCTACGCGCTGAAGGCCGACGGCTCGCTGTTGATCTGGGGCGCGGGCACGAACAACACCGGAATTTTCCCGAGGCAGGGCCAGGCCATCGCGCCGGCGGGTTTGAACAACTTGAATCTCGCCGCCTTCGCCGGCGGCGTGGTCAACACGAACCTCACCGGCGACTACACGGTGACTTACACCGTCACCAACGCGTTCGGCGGCGTGAACACCAACGCGCGCACCGTTACCGTCACCGCGCCGCCGCCGCCGCCCGTGCTCACCGGCGCGGGTGTGGTGAGCAATGGCCTGCTGCGTTTCAATTTCACGAACAGCACGCCGATCAACTTCACCGTGCTCGCCGCGACGAACGTCACGTTGCCGACGAGCAACTGGACCGTGCTCGGCCCGGCCACGGTGCTCTCGCCCGGCGTCTATCAATTCACCGACGCGCAGGCCACGAACTTCCCGCAGCGTTACTATCAAGTCCGCTCACCCTGACTTCCGCCGCTGGCCTGGACCAAAGCAGGGGTGAAATCTCCTGACGATTGTTACAGACGGCGGAGTTCTTTCTGATATGCTGCGTTGCTTGGTCGGGAATTGAATCAAAATATTATGCATCATCAAAGATTTTCACCGCGCGCGGATTATCGCCTCGAACAAAGCGTGCGCACCAAAGCGTCCATCACCCTGTCGGAAAAATTCCGCGAATTGAAGGCGCTGACGGTGGAGTTCGGTTACTTCACCGCGCAAGGCGTCACCCGCAACAGCCAGATCAAATACACCGTCAACCCGGATTTCGCCAAGTCCGTGTTCCGCCTCGATTGCATGAACCAGGAATGTTGCTGCGGCGATTACGATCTCAGCGACGCGCTCACCCGGGCGGTCGCCGCGCGCCAGGCCACCGTCACCGGCGAGATGGCCTGCCAGGGCTGGCTCAGCAAGACGACGATTGATCGCATCCATTGCCTGAACATTTTGCGCTACAAACTCACCCTCGAGTACGGCAAACGCGCGCCCAAGCCAGCCACCCAGTTGCAGGCGGTTTGAAGCGGACGGAGCGTGAAGTCCAACGCTGGCCCGCGTTCGATCATCAACTGATGGTGATGTTGCCGACGGACTTGCCGTCCTCCCAGCCGCCGAGAAGCGAGAAGATATGAAGGAGTGAAGCCTTGGAATCACTCAGGACGTTCGCGTTGCCGTTCCGGCGGCCCGGCGCGATGCAACCCGCCAGATGATGCGGATACGATGCCGCATGGATGCGGATGCGTGCGATTTCACCCTTTTGATTCCTGATCTCATGGACCGGACTGAGCACCTGCCCGAGGCGCGACGATTTGTAGCACTTCACTTCGTAAGTTTTACCCGAACGCAAACGCACGTATCCACCCGCGCGTTCAAGGGCGTCGTAACGGTTGGCACCAACCCAAAGCTCAGCCCATTCGCCGACGGCACCTTGAGAATCCGTGAAAGTTTTGCCCGAACGGATCAGCTTCATTTCAACAGCCATAACTTTGTTCTCCCGATTGGTTGCTCTGCCCGCGCGAAGCGTCACCCGCCCCGTAATCGGCACGGCGATTCGCTGCGGTTGGAGCGGTTAATTATGCTCGAAGAATAAACCGGCGCGACAAGCTGACAACGCTAATTTTCGACGCAGACCTCCGCGCTAGGACGCATTTTTTCATTTGGGTAAGCGCCAGGCAGTTGGGGACTTGGCGAACACCAGTGCCTGGAGGCGTGCGGGGCCGCCGTCGCGATGGGCGAAGCGTTGCTGATAGCGCCGCACGGTCCAGCGTGTCTTTTGGGTTTGCACCT
>SIBJ01000017.1 GCA_009695195.1 Pedosphaera sp. | reverse complement strand
TGAAAATCCAGCGAGGAATGGAGTCGTTTGTTTCATGCGCCACTTTGAAACAACTCGCTCCAAGGATCCAGTTATATTCGCGTACAATTGCTGACGCGTTTTTCCTTATCTAAGCGCCATTCCCCTCACCCGTTTTTAATCACACCCGCTCTTCGTCCCTTTTTCCTTTGCCGTTGAACCGGGCGCGTCTAGCTTTGTCCGAACTGAACGACCAATCTATTTTCGTTTCGCCTATGCTGCATCGAACCTTCCTCCGCCTCGCGCTCGCCGGTGCTTTGGCTTACCTCGCCGCCCCGCTGCTCGTCGCCCAACAAGTGCCCGTCGTCGAGAAGACGCTTTCCAACGGGATGAAACTGCTCCTGGTCGCGCGGCACGACGACCCGGCGGTCGCCGGCGGCTGGGTCGCGCACGTCGGCAGCTCGAACGAGCGCCCCGGCATCACGGGTATCGCGCACCTGTTCGAGCACATGATGTTCAAGGGCACACCCACCATCGGCACGACGAATTACCCGCGCGACCTCGAGATCATCGCCGAGCAGGAAAAGCTCCGCGACCAGATGCGCGCGGAGGACGTGAAGTTGCGCACGGCCATCCGTCGCGGCGACGCGGACGATTTGCTGAAACCGGAAAATAAATCCGAGCGTTACAAGGAACTGGAGAAGAAATTCAACGCGCTTATCGCCGAGCAGCGGCAGATTCTCGTGAAGAACGAGTTCGACAAGATTTACCGCTCCGCCGGCGGCTCGGGCATGAACGCCTACACGTCCGACGACTTGACGGCGTATTTCATCAACGTGCCGGCGAACAAGCTCGAGCTTTGGATGTGGATGGAGTCGGAGCGAATTTTGCGACCGGTGTTCCGCGAGTTTTACGCCGAGCGCGACGTGGTGTTCGAGGAGCGCCGGATGCGCACCGAGTCCACGCCGCTCGGGAAATTCGAGGAAACGTTCAACGCGCTGTTCTGGGAATCGCATCCCTACGGCTGGCCCACGGTCGGCTGGCCGTCGGACATCCCGGCCATCTCGAAGGCGCAGGCGGACGAGTTTTACGGGATCTATTATGCGCCGCAAAATCTCACGGTGATCCTGGTCGGCGATTTCGATCCGGAAAAGACCGCGGCCCTCGCGGAAAAATATTTTACCCGCATCCCGCGCGGCAAAACGGAAGCGCCCGACGTCGTCACGCTCGAAGTGAAGCAGCCCGCCGAGAAGCGGATGAACGCCGAGGCCGAAACCAATCCACAGGTGGACATCCTCTGGCACACCGTGCCGGTCGGCCACCGGGATTCCTACGCGCTCGGGATTCTCGGCCAGATTCTTTCCACGCGCACGGGCCGGCTTTACAAAGGGCTCGTGCTCGGCAAGGAAATCGCCACGGAAACCTGGGCGCACCAGATGTCGCAGAAATGGGCCGGGGCGTTCAACGCCGGTGGCGAAGTGAAGGACGGCGCGAAACTCGACGACGTGGAAGCCGCGATCTACGCCGAGATCGAAAAGCTCGCGCGGGACGAAGTGCCCGCCGAGGAATTGCAGAAGGTGAAAAATAATTTTGCCGCCGGCGAATACCGCAAGCTTTCGTCGAACACGGCGATCCTGATGCAGCTCCTCCACCACGACGGCAACGGCCGCTGGCAGGAACTCAACGAAGCCGCCGCGAAGTATCAGGCCGTCACCGCCGCCGATGTGAAGCGCGTGGCAAAGGAATATTTCACGAAGGAAAACCGCGCGGTGGCGGTTTACACGCGCAAGCCCGCCGCGGCGAAGCCGGACAAGTCGTGAACCGGCCCATTTTCATTTGAACCGAACATGAAATCGAAAAGAGACTTTTTTGTTTTCCTCGTCGTCGCGATGGCGGTCGCCGGCGCGTCAAGCTGTGCGAAGAAATCTTCGTGCACGGACGCCTGCTGCTCGCCGATTGCTGCCGCGACCGGCCCCAGTGACGCCGCCGCGATTCCCGACCGGCCGGAGAAACTTTCTTTCCCTGAGTCAAAGTACGATCCGCCGTCGCCGGATAAATTCCGCGTCCAACTCAAATCCGGCCCCGTCGCCTACGTCGTGCCCGACCGCGAATTGCCGCTCGTGAACATTTCCATCCTCGTCCGCACTGGCGATTATCTCGATCCCGCCGGCAAGGAAGGGCTCGCGAATCTCACCGGCTACCTCCTCGCGCGCGGCGGCACGAAGTCGAAGACCGCCGAGCAACTGGAGGAGCGCCTCGCGTTTCTCGCCGCGCAACTCGGCTCGGGCGTCAGCGATTCGCAGGGCAGCTTGAATTTGAACCTGCTCGCGAAAGACCTCGACGAAGGGCTGGCCATCCTGCGCGAAGTGCTCGTCGCGCCGCGCTTTCAGGACGACAAGCTCGCGCTGCGCAAACAGCAGATGGTGCAGTTCATGAAGCAGCGCAACGACGATTCGTCCGCCATCGAAGGCCGCGAGGCGAACCTGCTCGCTTACGGCGAAAACTTTTATAACAACCGCTTCTCGACGCAGGCGTCCATCGAATCACTCACCCGCGCGGACCTTGAAGCGTTCCACCAGAAATGGTTCGCGCCGGGAAATTTCATCGTGGCGGTGAACGGCGATTTCGACCGCGAGGACATGACCGCGCGGTTGGAAAAACTTTTCGGCGACTGGCCGTTCAAGGGCGAGACCCCGCCGCCCGTGCCGACGAACACGACGTTCTCCGCGCCCGGCGTTTTCCTCGTGGACAAGGACGTGAACCAGGGCCGCGTCTCGATCATGTTGCCCGGCATCAAGCGCGACAGCCCGGATTATTTCTCCGTCATCATCATGAACGACATCCTCGGCGGCGGCGGCTTCACCTCGCGCATCATGAACCGCGTGCGCTCGGACGAGGGCCTCGCGTATTCAGCGTATTCGGCTTTTCCCGGCGGCGTTTATTATCCCTACACCTTCACGGCGGGCTTCCAATCCAAGTCCCGCACCGTGGCCTATGCGACCTCGATCGTGCTGCAAGAAATCCAGCGCATCATCGCCGAGCCGGTGGGGCACGAGGAATTGAACAACACCAAGCGCGGTTACGTGGACCGTTTCCCGCGCACGTTCGCGTCGAAAGGCCAGATCGCCGGCACGTTCGCGTCGGACGAATACACGGGCCGTTACGCGAGCGATCCGCAGTTCTGGAAAAATTTCCGCGCGAAAATCTCCGGCGTCTCGAAGGACGACGTGCAGCGCGTGGCAAAGAAATATCTCACACCGGAAAAAATCGTGATCCTCGCCGTCGGCCAGAAGGACGAAATCCTGAAGGGCCATCCCGATCATCCGGTGAAGTTCGCCGAACTCGCGGGCGGAAAGTTCACGGAGTTGCCGTTGCGCGATCCGCTGACGATGAAGCCGCTCGCGCCCGCGGCGAAGTAGGCGTCAGCGTTTGGCGTCCGGCGGCGCGGCATTCGTTCCGCCCGGTTTGCGAAAGGTTTCGAGATAACGCCCGAGCAATTCCGACTGCGCATCCTTAAGCTTCGATTTCTTGCTCATCTTGCGCATCCACGTCTGCCATTCGTCGTCGTTGTATTTCGCCGGGTCGTAAAACTTGTGGCACTTGGCGCACTTGACGGTGTAGAGCTTGCGCGCGTCCTTGAGTTCGGTTGCGGAAAGTTCCGCGGCTCCCGCCGCGTGGAAAGCGACGAGCGCGGCGACGGCGGTGAACCAAATCCAGCGCATCAGAAATTGAGGCCGAACAGGAAACGGATGTTCAACCGCTCGTGGCCTTCGAGTTCCAACGACGAGTTGCCATCGGGATCGCCGCCGTAGTTCGCGCCATAGACCTGCGGCATGATGGACAGCGCGGCCCACCAATGTTGGCGGCGGTAACTGACGACCGGGCCGATGAAGAGCGCGGTGTTCTCCCAGCGTTTGTATTCCGGCAATTCGTTGTGGTCGCGGATCTCGATGCCGACCGACCAGCGCGGAGTCAACTGCCGCGCGAGGCCGAACGAAATCTCCAGTTCGCCTTCCTTGTGCCGGAAATCATCCGTCCACTCCGTCGCGTGCGTGAGGTTCAACGCCCATTTCCAATCGCCGTGACGCTGGCCGAGAATTATTTTCTGCTCCAGTTCAAAATTCTCGCCGTCGTAGGTTGGTTCGAGGTAAAGCGAAAGTCCGACCGCGTGCTCGGCGGGATTGAGCACCAGGTATTTGTTTTCGAGCGAGACGCCGGTGAAATCGCGGCGCGAACTTCGCATCCCCGTGCCGGGGTCTTTGAAGGTTTCGTATTCGTGGTTCACGTAAAGCGAGACGGTGTAGTTATCCGTCACGCCGTATTCGAACTCCTCGCGCAGTTCCAGCCGGTGAAATTTCTGCTGACCGACGGCGGAGTTGCGACCGGCGCGCGACGTGATCCACTGCTCGAACTCGAACATGCCCTTCGGCGCGGTCTCCGGTTCGTAGGTGTAGGTGAACAATCGTTCGTCCGCGCGCGCCGGCATGGCGGCGGTCGCAAACGCGATTCCCATGACAAAAATCCGATTCATTTTCATGCGGGCAGTGTGGAAGCAGCCGCGCTGCGCCGCTAACGGTGGTTTGCGAAAGATTGTCGCTGGCTTGCGCCGTGTAAAGGCAACATCTACCCGCGAGTATTCCGCGGAAGGGATTTCTGCGTCGTAGTCGCCAGCGGATAAAGCCCCGGACAGCAGCCGAACGTCTCCTGGAACGCCGCGCTGAAATGGCTGAGGCTGCTGTAACCCACTTCGAGCGCGACCTCGGTGACGTTGAATTCGCGCGCCTTGAGCAATTCCGCCGCGCGCTCCATGCGCAACTGCCGCAGATGTTGCGTGATCGTGTGGCCCGTCTGCGCGGAAAAAATCCGGCTCAGATAAAAATGACTACACCCGATTTTCTTTCCGAGTTCTTCCAACGACGGTGGCCCGGCGAGATCTTGTTGCAAAAGAAAAATCACCTGCTCAACGCGTTCCTGCGCGAGGCGCTGTTGCCGCGTGCAAAAAAATTCCTGCTCCGGCTGTACCAGAAAGGTGACCGCGAGTTCGAGCGCCTTGCACTGATACCACACCGGCTGCGCGGCGGCATAGACCGGCGGTTGCCGCAGCGTTGAAATGATTTGCAGTTGTTGCGTCGAGAGCCGCACCGTCGCGCCGGTCACGTGCTCGCACGGGCCACCGTCCATCGCCGCCCGCACGACGGGATGCAACATCGCCTTCGTCTCGCCGAGATGTTTCGCGAGGAACGGGCACGAGAATTCCACGGTGAGAAATTGATGCCGCTCGCCCGCCGCGCGCTTCGCGGTCAGCGGTTCCTTTTGCCGGTAATAAAATCCCGCCGTGTTCGGTGTGAACTCGGCGCGGCTGCCGTTGCCTTCCACGAAGCCCCTGCCGGCGAGATTCAAGCACAGCTCGACGCAGTCGGGATGAAAACTCGGCGCCCAATCAAACTCGCGCCTGGCCAGAAAATCGTGCCACTCGATGCTGTAACCCGTGCCGTGGAAGCAGCCGAAAACCTTCTGCCAGCCCGCGCCCACGTCGCGCCACGCGCCGGCCTCGGAAAATTCCGCGCCAGCGTCGAGGGAGCGGCGCTGGGCCGGCGCGGAAGGCGGGTCAACATTCATTGGCGCAAGACACTGCGGGTCGGCTTCCATCGTGGCGATGCGCGGGTAACACTTCACGTCTTTTTCTTTCGCTTGGTTTTGGATTTGGATTCCGGCTCGACGTGAAAACCAATCCGCCGTCTCGGCGGTTCAGGTAACGGCGGCGGATCGAGGATGTCCATCACGCGCCGGAGCACTTCGACTATGGCGACCTCATGGCCGTCGAGTCGGGCGGTCAATTTGTTTTCCAACGCGGCCAGTTGGCGCGCGAGTTCCTTCGTGCCACCCAGCAATTCGCGCATCTTGATGAATGCGCGGACGACGAAGATGCTCATGCGGACGGCGTCGGGGCTGTTCAATACATTCGCCGCCATCACCGCGCCTTTTTCGGTGAAGGCGTAGGGGAGAAACTTCCGGTGCTGGCCGCGCCCCTTCTTTAACATCGCAATTTGCGATGTTAAAGATTGGAACTCCTCAGAAGTCAGTTGGAACAGGAAATCATCGGGAAATCGCTGGCGGTTGCGCTTGACCGCTTCGTTAAACCGAAACGTTGGAACACTGAAGATACGCGCCAGATCAGAATCCAAAATCACCTTCTGTCCGCGAATCGTGCGGATCAACGGAGTGATGTTCGTCAATGTTACCAATGCTTTCTTGCTCATGTTGTCGCCTGCTGAACCGGCCACAATTTGTGACCGGTTGCCTTAAAACTTGAAGTGCCAATTTGGAACTTCAAGTTTGTCCGAATCCATGGCGTTTTGCGATGGGCTCGCAATCCGGTTTTGACATCGCAAATTGCGATATCAAGTTTCGATCAACTTCATCACATGCGGTGACAAACTGCGACCGCATTCCTTAAGCAACTTGAGTTGCCAATTTGGCACCTCAAGTTTGCTGACATTCACTTCTTCCCATGCACCTTCGCCGCGACTTTCAGGCGGAGCGCGTTGAGCCGGATGAAGCCCGTGGCGTCGTCCTGGTTGTAGGCTTTGGTCGGGTCGGCTTCCATCGTGGCGATGTGCGGGTTGTAGAGGCTCACAGGAGATTTGCGGCCGGCCACCATGATGTTCCCTTTGTAGAGTTTCACGCGCACCGTGCCGGTTACGTTCTTCTGGCTCTCGGTCACGTAGGCCTGGAGCGCGAGGCGTTCGGGCGCAAACCAGAAACCGTTGTAAACGAGCGCGGCATACTTGGGAATGAGCGCGTCGCGTTGGTGCATCACTTCGCGGTCCATCGTGAGGCTCTCGATCTGCCGATGCGCGAAATGCAGGATCGCGCCGCCGGGCGTCTCATACACGCCGCGCGATTTCATGCCCACGTAACGGTTCTCCACCATGTCCACGCGCCCGACGCCGTGTTTGCCGCCGAGTTTGTTGAGCGCCTTCATTACGCCGAGCGGCGAAAGTTGTTTGCCGTTCACGGCCACGCAATTGCCTTTCCTGAATTCGAGCGTGACGAACTCCGGCTTGTCCGGCGCGTCTTCCGGGAAAACTGAGAGCGTGGTGAACGAGCCGCGATATTTCTTGTCGCTCGCGTCCAGCCACGGATCTTCGAGAATGCCCGCCTCGTAGGAGATGTGCAGGAGGTTGCGGTCGGACGAGAACGGTTTCTTCGCGCTGGCTTGCACGGGAATCTTGTGCTTCGCGCAGTAATCAATCATCTCCTGCCGGCCAGGAAACTCGTTGCGATACCGTTCGTCGCGCCACGGCGCGATGACCTGCAAATCCGGCGCGAGCGCGGCGGCGGTGAGTTCGAAGCGCACTTGATCGTTGCCCTTGCCGGTCGCGCCGTGCGCGATGGCGTCGGCCTTCTCGGCTTTGGCGATCTCGACCATGCGCTTGGCGATGAGCGGGCGCGCGATGCTCGTGCCGAGGAAGTATTGGCCCTCGTAAATCGCGCCCGCGTGGATCATCGGGTAGATGAAGTCGGTGGCGAATTCCTCCTGAAGGTCATCAATGTAAATCTTCGACGCGCCGGTGTTGCGCGCCTTTTTTTCGAGGCCGTGGAGTTCCTCCTCCTGCCCGATGTCGGCGCAGAAGGCGATCATCTCCGCGTTGTATTTTTCTTTGATCCAGGACAGGAGCACCGAGGTGTCCAGTCCGCCCGAGTAAGCCAGAACAATTTTCATGCGGGCAGATTAAACCGGCAAGCGGGCCCAAACGCAAAGTGGAAATGCGGAGCGCGGCTATGGCGAAGCCCAGCCGCAGCGGTCCCGGTCATTCAAGACTTCCGAATTTACGGCGTGCTCCGGCTGGGCTTCGCCACAGCCGCGCTCCATCACGGCGAAAAGCCATAGCTCAGTTTCACCGCCGAATATTCCGGGTGGATTTTCCCTTCGCGCGTGCGGATGGTGAGCGGCGGCTCGGTCCACGTCTGGCCGCGAAACCATTCAGGCAAATCTTCGGCGCGCATCATGCCGAACAAACCGATCAGCGGCGGCTCGCCTTCGCGGAAGATCACCGGGCGCTGGCGGACGATGGTGAGGCCAGCGGCTTTGGCGGCGGTTTGGACGCGGGCGAGTTGAGGCGCGGGTTCGATTTGAAACACGCACGCAAAGAAACCGCCGGGCGCGAGATGTTTCGCGGCGGCGCTGCAATAGTCGGCAATCGTTCCGCGCACCTCGAAGCGGCACGCGACTTTTTGCGGATGCTCGCTTTTCAAACCGGCAGCCAGCGGGAAATACGGCGGACTGCCGGTGATCAAATCGAATTTTTCATCGGGATGCAGGACGCATTGCCCCGGAGCGCGGACAGCCGTGTCCGCGAGTTCCTCGGCAACGCTGGGTTCGCGCGGACACGGCTGTCCGCGCTCCGCAGCTTCGCGAAAATCTCCGAGGCGGATTTCATAACGCTCGGTCAAGCCGTTGTAGCGCGCAGATTTTTTCGCCAGCGCGACGCTTTCCGCCTGCGCCTCCACGGTGACGAAGCGCGCGCCGGGCAAACGCCACGCGCAAATCATCCCCACCGCGCCGATGCCGCTGCCGAGATCGAGCGCCGTGCGCGCGGTCGGACACCAACTCGTGCCATACCACGCCGTGAGGACATCGTCGGTGGAAAAGCGATGGCCGTCGCGCAGTTGAAACAGGCGGAAGCGTCCGCTGATGGCATCGAGCGTTTCGTGCGGTTCGATGACCAGCGGAGCGCCGAGCACCGTCTCGGCAAGTTGCTGGTTTCCGGGTCGAGCCGAGGCGGTGCTCGGCGCTCCAAGCCCGGGCGGAATCGGGCCCGGCTTGGCCCAACCTTTGAAATGGGTCTGGTGGATCACGGCGGCGTCTTGGTTTTCTCGCCGGCTTCGAAGTGTTCATCGGCCCACGACGCCGGATCGTCGAGTGATTCGAGGTGCGTGAAGACGACGGCGTCCGGCAACGCGCGGCGGATGTCGGCTTCAATTTTGTCGAGCAGCTCGTGGCCGTGTTGCACCGTCCAGTCGCCGGGCACGAGGACGTGCGTGGAAATAAATTTCCGCGCGCCGGCCTGCCGCGAGCGCAGCGCGTGAAATTGAATCCCCTCCTGTTCGTGGGTTTGCAAAACTTTCCGCACGGTCGCCATGTCTTCGGCGGAGAGTGACACGTCCATCAGCCCGCCGATGGAGCGGCGCACGATGCGCACGCCCGTCCACACGATGTTCGCCGCCACGAGCAGCGCGACGACGGGATCCAGCCAGTTCCATTTCGTCCACGCCACCAACCCGATGGCCACGAGCACGCCGACGGACGTCCACACGTCCGTGAGCAGGTGATGCGCGTTGGCTTCGAGCGTGATGGAATTATGTTTGCGGCTAACGCGCAACAGCAAGAGGGCGACGAGCAGATTTACGATCGCCGCCGCCGCGGACACGAGCACGCCCAGCCCGACGGCTTCGAGCGGTTTGGGCGTGATGAGCCGGGGCACGGCGGCGACACCGATGCCCAGCGCCGCGACGAGAATCAATCCGCCCTCGACCCCGCTGGAAAAATATTCCGCCTTGCTGTGGCCGTAGGCGTGGTCTTCGTCGGCCGGGCGCTCGGCGATTTTCAACATCGCCAGCGCCATGATGCCGCCGACGAGATTGACGAGCGATTCGACGGCGTCCGACAGCAACCCGACCGAGCCGGTGATGAGATAAGCCGCCGTCTTGAGCGCCATCGTCAACAGTGCGGCGGTGATGGTCAGCCACGCGAAGCGGGTTAGTGAAGGGCGGTTCACGTCGAACGGATTAGACACGAACGAAGGCGGTTCGCCAAGCCCGCTCGACGTGCGCATCGCCCCGCGCCCGAATGGATTAGTGGTTTGCAAAGCACCGGCCATCGTTTACATCAAGCCCCACCATGACCCGCGACAACCCGGAGAATCCGGCGTGCCGCCCGCACGAGCCCGCGCGGAGCCCGCGCTGGAAACGGTGGCTGAAGCGCGCGCTGGTTTTGATCCTGGTTGTTGTCCTCTCGTGCGCGGCGTTCGTCGGCGCGCTGGTTTTCAAACACCACCGGATCGTCAGCGCGAAACCGGGGAAGTTGCCGACGAAGGTTCAGCCCGGTGAACTCGGCCGTTGGGTGAACCCTTTCATCGGCACGGGCGGCTACCCGTGGGTTTGCGGAAATAATTTCCCCGGCGCGATGGTGCCGCTGGGAACGGTGCGGCTCGGCCCCGAGACTTCGTCCATGCTGATTCGCAAACGGGCGCTGAACACTTCCGGCTACTACTACGGCGACGATCTATTGCTCGGGTTCAGCCACACGCGGCTGAATGGCACGGGCGCGACTGACGGCGGCCATTTTCTGGTCGTGCCGGCGCTGGCGGCGATTGACCTGAAACAATTCCGCAAGGGCCAGACCACGAAATTTTCTCACAGCGAAGAAATCGCCTCGCCCGGTTACTACGCGGTGAACCTGCCCGAACTCGGAACGCTGGCCGAGTTCACCGCGACCGCGCGCGTGGGATTACATCGCTACACGTTCGGCAAAGAAAAAACGCCGCACCTCTTCCTCGACGTGGCGAACGCATTGGGCGGCAAGCGGAGCAAAGAGGGAACGGTGCGGGTGCTACCAGACGCGAAAGAAATCGAAGGCTCGATTCGCACGTTCGGAACTTTTGCCGCGCGTTATGGCGGGCTCAAAGTTTATTTCGTCGCGCGGTTTGATCAACCCTTCGCCACCTTCGGCACCTGGAGCGGAGACACGCTTTCCGCGAACCAACCGGCGGCGGAGGGTGATCGCGTCGGCGCGGATCTGAGTTTTTCGGTCGCCAATCGGCCGACGGTCGTCACGCTCAAGCTGGCCATTTCCCATGTCAGCATTGCCAACGCGCGCGCGAATCTTGAAGCGGAAGCGACCGCCAAAAGTTTCGATCAGGTCGTGGCGGAGGCGCAGCAGGCCTGGGAGGACAAGTTGTCGCTCGTGAAGATTCAGGGTGGCACGGAAAAGCGGCGGACGATTTTTTACACCGCGCTGTTTCGCGTGTTCCAGATGCCTACGCTCTTCAACGACGTGAACGGTGATTACCTCGGCTTCGACCGGCAGGTTCACAAAGCCGACGGCTTCCAATACTTCACCGACCTTTCGCTGTGGGACACGTTTCGCACCACGCATCCGCTCTACACTTTGCTTACGCCAAAAGATCAGCGCGACATGGTGATGTCGCTCGTGAAAATGCTGGAACAAGGCGGCTGGCTGCCGCGCTGGCCCTCGGGCCACGGCTACTCAAATTCCATGCTCGGCACGCCCGCGGACATCGTGATCGCGGAGGCATATCTCAAGGGCATCCGGGACTTCGACGTTGAAAAAGCCTATCAAGCGATGCGGCGCACGGCGCTGGCGTCCACGCCGCCCGGTTCGGCATTTTCGGGACGCGAAGGCGTGGAGGACTATTTGAAATACGGCTACTGCCCGTCCGGGCCGGCGCGGAAAAGCGTTTCACGCACAATGGATTTCGGTTGGGCCGACTCGGCCATCGCCGCGCTCGCGGAATCTCTTGGTCACACCAATGATGCGGCGATGTTCCGACAGCACTCGCAGTTTTATCGCAACCTCTGGAATCCGGCCACGCAGTATTTCCAACCGCGCGATGCGCGGGGGAAATTCTTCGAGCCGTTCAAGCCGCGGCTCTTGACCTATTTCGACCGCAAAGGCGAGTTCACCAAGGACTACGTCGAAGGCAGCGCGCTGCAATGGCGCTGGGCCGCGCCGTTCGATGCATCGGGAATGATTTCGTTGTTCACGAACCGCGAATACTTCGTCGCCGAACTGAATGACTTCTTCGCGAAGTCCGATCCGACGACGGGCGCGTGGAGTCCCGGCTCTTACTACTGGCACGGGAACCAGCCGGACATCCACGCCGCCTATCTTTTCAACGAAGCCGGCCGGCCGGACCTCACCCAAAAGTGGTCGCGCTGGATCCTGGACCACAAGTATGGCGACACCTACGACGGCCTGGACGGCAACGACGACGGCGGCACGATCTCGGCCTGGTACGTCTTCAGCGCGCTGGGACTTTATCCGGTGGCCGGCTCCGACAAGTATCAACTCGGCGCGCCGTTGTTCGAGAAGGTGGAAGTGAAACTGAAAGGCAAACCGCTCATCATCATCGCCGAGAACCACGCGGCGGATCATCCGTATGTGAAAAAAGTCTGGCTGAACGACACTCCGTTAGATCGCTCGTGGATCAAACACGCCGAGATCGAGGCGGGTGGAGTGTTGCGGTTTGAGATGGGGGCGGAACCGCCGAAGCGTTAAGGAATGTTTCGTTCATGAAACGTGAGGCGTGAAACGTGAAATGATTTCGCTCCTCGGTCCACATTCCACGCCTCACGTTTCACGAACAGCATCTACCCGCCCGCACGCCCGCACGGAGAACTTCCCAAAACTCCGGCTTGACATTTTGCCGCCTTGCTACTATGCCATGCAAGGTAGCTGGCTTAACGTAGTAATGGACGACTTCTTCGACAACTGGACGGTGCAGGTGCGCAAGGGCGTGCTGGAGCTGTGCATCCTCAACGCGCTCGCGGGCGAGGAGCGCTACGGTTACGACCTCGTGAAAACGCTGGTGGAGATTCCGGGGCTGGGCGTGACCGAGGGCACGATTTATCCGCTGCTGTCGCGGCTGCGCGTAGCGGGACTGATCACCTCACGGCTGGAGGAATCGTCGGCGGGGCCGGCGCGGAAATATTACTCGTTGAGCAAGGAGGGCAGAAAAATCATGAACACCATGAACGACCACCTCGCGGAGTTGAATCGCAGCGTGGCCTTGATGCGAAGAAAAGGAGCGTAGCATGAGCGAATGGACTGAAACCGCCCGCCGGGCACTGGAGGATTACTGCGCGAGGTCGCGCACAGCGCTGGCCGGAACCGGCGCGGACGCAAACGAGGTCATCGAGGACCTGCGCCGGCACGTGGACGAAGAAGTAGCCAACGCAAAACTCTCCATCGTGACCGAGGAGGACGTGCGCCGGATTCTGGCGCGGGTTGGCGAGCCAAATGTGGCGGGAGAAACGCCGGCGATCAGCAATCGCTCCCTTCCATCGCCCGCGGAGAGACCGAAGAAGGAGAAGGTGCGCCCGGGAATTCCTTCGCTCTTCTTCGGCGTGGTGTTGCCCGTCATCACGTTGTTGTTCGAACTCTTCACCAGCATGTCCGCTGGCATCCTCTTTGACCCGATGCCGAGCTGGCTGCACGTGGCGCTGGTGGCGCTCGTACCGGTGGCAAACTTCCTCGTCTGGCGGGCCGCGCGGCGGAAAAATGCGCGTCACGCGCGACTGCTGGGCTGGCTCAACGGTGCGGCTCTGGGCATCGCCGTTTATTACGCGGCGCTTTACCTACCGTTCACACCGATCGCCGGCATCGGTATGATCTTCTACGGGCTGGGGCTGATCCCCTTGACGCCGCTGCTGTCGGTTGCGGCGACCCCGTGGCTGCGCGCCGTTTACCGCAAACGAACTGAGTGTAAGCGCTTCCCCGGAGCGCTGGGCGGTTTCGCGGCGGGGCTCGGCCTGCTGGCAGTGCTGCAATTGCCCACCGCGCTCACGCACTACGGGCTAGCACTTGCTACGGCGGAGGAAAGTTCAACCCGCGCGCACGGCCTCAGGGTATTGCGATGGTTTGGGGATGAGGAAATGCTGCTGCGCGCCTGTTACCAAACCTGGCGCGGCGAGCCGCGTTTTGATCTGGTGGCGGAGCTGGCCAGCGGAAGCAAGCGGGTGAACTCCGAGGAAGCGCGGGACGTTTACTATCGGGTGACCGGCCGACCTTTCAACTCCGTGCCGCCGCCATCGCTTTATGCGCGGTTGGGGCGCTGGACCGAACTGGAAAACGAATTCACCTGGGACGACGCACTCGGCGGAGAAGCCGTGGCCGGACGCGTGAAGGGGCTTTCGTTGTCCAGCTCGCGGATGGACGCGATCACGGAACCCAACGCCGCGCTGGCATACTGCGAATGGACGATGGAATTCAAGAACGTCTCGACGCAGCAGCGCGAGGCGCGGGCGCAGATCGCGTTGCCGCCGGGTGCGGTGGTTTCGCGCCTGACGCTGTGGATCAACGGCGAAGAACGCGAAGCCGCGTTCGGTGGGCGCGCGCAAGTGCGTCAGGCTTATCAAGAGGTGGCGGTGGTGCGCAGGCGGGATCCCGTGCTGGTGACGACCTGCGGGCCGGATCGCGTGTTGATGCAATGCTTCCCTGTTCCGGCGAACGGTGGTGTCATGAAGATTCGCCTCGGCATCACGGCGCCGCTGGCCCTCGACGCCCCGGATCGCGGGCGCTTTCTCTGGCCGCGCTTTCTCGAACGCAATTTCCGCGTGGGGGAGGAGTTCAAACACTCGCTATGGATTGAATCGCCGATGCCATTGACTTGCGCCGACAAATCCGCCACCGCATCGCACTCAACCAGCAATCAATTTGCGATCCGGCTCGGTGTATCCGAAGCGAGCTTCGCGAATGGGCTGGCTCCGGTCATCGTTCAGCGCCCCGCCGCGGTGGAAACCGTCCTCGCGCTGCCCGACGCCGAAGGGAATGCGATTCGCCAAACAATCCGCGCCGTGGCCGCCCAGCCTCCCGGCCGGCTGGTGTTCGTTTTCGATGGTTCCGCAGGCTTGAAGTCACACCTTGCCGAGTTGGTCGCAGGCCTTTCCGAACTTCCGCCGGAGATGGAAATCGCGGCGGTGCTGGCGGAAAAAGAGGACGTGACGGTGCTCTTGCCGGCGCAGAAATTCTCGAAGGTGGCTGCGGAGGAGTTGCGACGCGGCCTGCGGCGGGCGCAGTTCGGCGGCGGCCAGGACAATTTGCCCGCGCTCGAAGCGGCGTGGGACCTTGCCGCAGCCAGCGGGAACGGCGTGTTGATCTGGATTCACGCGCCGCAGGCAGTTTTGTTATCCAGCGGCGATGGGTTGCGTCAACGCTTTGAACGCACCGCCGCACCGCCGCGGTTCTTTGAATTGCAAGTCACCACGGGCCCGGATCGCGTGGTCGAGAAACTCGATGGTCTGCCCGTGGAACACGTGCCGCGCGGTGGCGCTTTGCGCACGGACCTCGCCAACCTGACCGCCCAACTGGTCGGCACAACGGAGCGCTGGCAATTCGTTCGCGAAAAAATCAAACCCGACCCCGGCAGCGCATCCGCCGCCTCCGCGAGCAAACACGTCGAACGGCTTTGGGCGCGGGACGAAGTGCGGCGGTTGACGAAAGCGCGCCGGACGGATGAAGCCGCCAAACTTGCCGCCCGCGAACAACTCGTCACTCCCGTGAGCGGAGCGGTGGTGCTGGAAACCCTGCAGCAGTTTGCCCAGCACGGCCTGACGCCCGCCGATGCAAGCACCGTTCCGAGCGTGCCGGAGCCGGGAACGTGGGCGTTGATGGGAATTGGGTTGGTGGTGTTTGCAGTGCAGCGGTGGCTACGGCGAAGAGTAGTGGGGCAGACGTCCGGGCTGCCGTAGTCCCGGCGATCGTCTCGGTTGCCGGTGCTGTAGCGCGCACTTGAGATTGATTCACCAGCCGAGACGGCCGGAGGGACGGTCGCAGACGGAGACGTCTGCGCCACTAAATCACGTGGCAGAACATCGCATCACGGAGCTTCGGCTCGAACCAGGTGCTCTTGGGCGGCATGATGCCGCCGGCGTCGGCGATGGTCATCAAATCCTCGATGCTCGTCGCGAACATGCTGAAGGCGCAGGCGTAATCGCCGGCGTTCACGAGCTTCTCCAACTCCGCCGTGCCGCGGATGCCGCCGACAAAATTGACCCGTTTGCTCGTGCGCGGGTCGTCCACGCCGAAGATCGGATCGAGCACGTATTTCTGGAGCAACGTCACGTCGAGTTTCTCGATGGGATCGCTCGTGGCCGCAAACTGCGGACGGAAATGCAACGTGTGCCATTTGCCGGCGAGGAACAAGCCGAGTTCATGTTTGCGCGCGGGCTTGGCAGAGCCGTTCGGGTTGACGATGAAAACTGCGTCGAGCTTTTGCAGCAACTGCCCGGCGGTCAAACCGTTCAGGTCTTTCAGCACGCGGTTGTAGGGCAGAATCTGCATCTGGTTGTGGGGGAACGTGACGGTGAGGAAGCCGCCGCTGTGACCCGCGCCCCGGCGCGACTGGAACACGCGCGCCGCCGCCGCGCTGCGATGGTGTCCGTCCGCGATGTAGAGAAACGGAATCTTCGCGAACTGGTCCGCGATAAACTGGATGCCCGCCGCATCGCCGACGGTCCACGCTGTGTGGCGCACGCCGTCCTTCGCGGTGAAATCAACCGCCGGGGTCTCGGTGATCTTCTTCGCCACGAACTCATCCATCGCCGTCGTCGCGCGATATGTCAGGAACACCGGGCCGGTTTGCGAGTTCAGTGTCTCGATGTGCCGCACCCGGTCATCTTCCTTGTCGGGCCGCGTGAACTCGTGCTTCTTGATGATGCCGCTCAAATATTCCTCACAACTCGCGGCGGCGACGAGCCCCACTTGCGCGTGCGCGCCCATGATCTGCCGGTAAAGGTAGAAGCACGGCTGCGCATCCTGTTTGAGCGCGCCGTGAGCGATAAGCTTCTGAAAGTTCTCCCGCCCTTTGGCATAAACCTCCGGCGCGTGAACGTCCGGCGCGGGCGGCAGATCAATCTCCGGCTTGCTGACGCGCAAAAAGCTGAGCGGGTTGCCGGCGGCCATCTGACGCGCCTCGTCCGACGACATCACATCGTAAGGCAGCTCACAGATTTGCGCCGCGAGTTCCGGTTTTGGCCGCAAGGCGGCGAAAGGCTTCAGTGTTGCCATAAAAAGCGGCGGGAAGATACGGTCGCAACGGGTTTTTGCACGAAGAATTTGCAGGCGACTTGCGCCGCGCGCTCGGCTGGCCTCGCAGCCGGTGCACCAGGCCCGCGTCCCCATCGGCCTGATACCGTTTCCAGATGCGCTTGCTCTGGCGGTAGCCCACCGCCATCAGCTCCGCCGCCTGCACCAGCTTCAGCTTCTGTTTCTTGACGCCCAGCATCACCGTCAATCGTTCCCGTTCTTTCCGACTCATTGTTAATGTCTCCATGTTGTGGCCGGGTTGCGGTAGCAACCCGGCCCATGGGGACATTCTTATCGAGTTACCAAGGGGACATTCTCATGGAGTTCCGACAACGTGGAAATGAGCCGTTGACACCCCGTCGCAATTCTGGTTTTATCTGCGCCCCTTTGGGGAAAAATTTATGTACGCTGTTTTAGAAACCGGAGCCAAACAGTATCGCGTCAGCGCGGGCGATACGCTGCAAATCGAACGCCTCACCGCCGCGAAGGGCGCCTCGGTCACTTTTGACCGCGTGCTGCTCGTCAACGCGGACGGCAAGGTCACCGTGGGCGCGCCCACCGTCACCGGCGCGACCGTCGTGGCCGACGTGGTGGATCACATCCGCGGCGAGCACAAGCTCACGTTCAAGATGAAACGCCGCAAAGGCTATCACAAATCCATCGGCCACCGTCAGGAACTGACCGTGGTGAAGGTGACGGAAATCAAAGCGTAACTTTTCAGGCTTATGGCACATAAAAAAGGTCAAGGCAGCGTCCGCAACGGGCGCGACAGCGTCAGCAAACGGCTCGGCGTGAAAGCGTATGGCGGTCAGCTTGTCACCGCGGGCAGCATCATCATCCGCCAGCGCGGATCGAAATTTGTCGCGGGCATCAATGTCGGCACCGGTCGCGATTGGACGCTCTTCGCACTCAAGGATGGCCACGTGAAGTTCGACAAGGAAAGTCGCCGCGTGAACATCGTCGCGGAAGCCGCGAAGAATTAAGCGACGCCAACGGAATTTCCCGGCGAGGCCAGACGCCTCGCCTTTTTTATTCTCTTAATCTGTTTTTGGTTCCGCGATTGAGATTAAGAGAAAGCGTCAGATTAAGAACCGAAGCAGATGTTCATAGACGAAATTAAAATTTACGCGAAGGCGGGCCACGGCGGCAAAGGCGCCGTTGCGTTCCATCGCGAGGCTTACATCCCCAAGGGCGGCCCGAGCGGCGGCAACGGCGGGCGCGGCGGCAGTGTGATTCTCCAGGCCGACCACGATCTCAACAATCTCATCGCGCAGTATTACGTTCAGCGTCTCGTCGCAAAGGCGGGCGAAGCCGGCATGGGCAAAGGCATGGACGGTCACGCGGGCAAAGACCTCATCATCAAAGTTCCCTGCGGCACGCTCGTGTGGCGGCTCCCGTCCAACAAACCCCCGCCCGCCAAGGACGATCCCGAGGCGGATGACGACGAGAACGACGAGAAGCCGATGCTCCGATCCAGCACCGGCAGACGGCCCAAGTTCCGTACCTCCGGCGGCATGATGGCGGCGGAAATTGATTTGTCCCAGGAAGGCGAAACGCCCAAGCCGATCGTGGCCAGCGGTGAACACGAACTCGTCGCCGATCTCACCGAGAACGGACAGCAATTCGTTTTGTGCAAAGGCGGGCGCGGCGGTTTGGGCAATCGCAACTTCGCCACCGCGCGCCACCAGACGCCGCGCTTCGCGCAGCCGGGCGAGCCGGGCGACGAAGGAGATTTTCTTTTTGAACTCCGCATCATGGCGGACGTGGGCGTGGTCGGCTACCCCAACGCCGGCAAGTCCACGTTGCTCACGGCGATTTCCCGCGCGCGCCCGAAGGTTGCGCCGTATCCGTTCACGACGTTGCATCCGCAAATCGGCATCGTCGAATATCCGGATTGGAAACGGCTCGTGGTTTGCGACGTGCCCGGGCTGATCGAAGGCGCGCACCAGAATGTCGGCCTCGGCCACGCGTTCCTGCGCCACATCAAGCGTTGCAAGCTGATCGTGCTGTTGCTCGACATGGCGGGCACGGACAACCGCGCGCCGTGGGACGATTACAAACAACTGGTGCGCGAACTGGAACTCTACGATCCGGCGATGCTCGAAAAACCGCGCTACGTCGTCGCGAACAAGATTGACGAACCGGCGGCGGAGAAAAACCTGAAACAGTTCAAGCGCAAAGTCCGCAAGACGCCGGTGCTGTCCATCTCCGCCGCGTTCGGCGAGGGCATGGACCAGTTCCGGAAACTGATCCGCGAAGCCGTCGAGGAAGCGGACCAGACCAAGGCGTGAAGCCGTTTGGAGAAAATTTGTTCGCTTGCGCGCGCCACTTTCGGCATATTCCCGCGCGATGAAGTCCATGACGGGATACGGGCGCGGGGAATGTGCGCGAGACGGATTCAAGGTCACGGTGGAACTCAGTTCGGTGAACCGCAAGCAGGCCGAAGTCTCGGTGAATCTCCCCCGCGAGATGGAGGCGCTCGAAGCGCCGATCCGCGATTTGATCAACCGCAGCGTCTCTCGCGGGCGGCTCACCGTGCGCGTGTCCCTTCACACCGCGGCCAGCAAATCCGCCGCGCGCCTGCACATCAATCACGAACTCGCCAAGGCCTACGCGAGCGAACTCCAACGCCTCGCGAAAAAGCTCAAGCTCGCCGGCCCGGTCACGCTCGATCAATTGCTCCGCGCGCCGGGAGTTTTTCAAACGGATGAGGAACTCGCCGACGCCGAAGACCTATGGCCGGCAGTCGAGAAGGCGATCAAACAATCCCTCACCTCGTTGCTCAAGATGCGCTCGCGCGAAGGCGAACACCTCGCGAAGGATCTGAACAAGCGCGTCGCCGTGATGCGGCAGTGTACCGACCGCGTGCAAAGCCAGTCACCGAAATCCACCGAGCGTTACCGCCAGCATCTCCTCGAGCGCATCAAGACCGCCGGCCTCGCCGCGCCGCTCGCCGAGGACGAACGGATGTTGAAGGAAGTCGTTTTCTTCGCCGACCGTTCCGACATCTCCGAGGAACTCACCCGCCTCCACAGCCATTTCCAACAGTTCGACGATTGCACGAAAACCGACGAGCCGGTCGGCCGCATGTTGGATTTTCTGGCGCAGGAGATGAACCGCGAGATCAACACCATCGGCTCGAAAGCCAACGACGCCGACATCTCGCGCGAGGTCGTAACGCTCAAAGCCGAGCTGGAAAAATTCCGCGAGCAGGCGCAGAACGTTGAATGACATGAAAGGCGAAAATCGTGAATCCAAAGCCGAACACCCGGACAAAGCGGCGAACGCCAACCCGCTGCTCGTGCTCATTTCGGCCCCGTCCGGCGGCGGCAAGACGACGTTGCAGGATCAGTTGCTGAAAGCCCGCCCCGAAATCACCCGCGCCGTCACCTGCACCACGCGCGAACCCCGCGACGGCGAAAAGGATGGCGTGGATTATTATTTCCTCGACGCCGGTTCGTTTCTCAAACGGCTGCAGGCGGGAAATTTTTTGGAACACGCCACCGTTTACGGTCACAGCTACGGCATTTTGAAATCGGAAATCCTCGGCAAACTGCGCTCGGGGAAGGACGTGCTGTTGAGTGTGGACGTGCAGGGCGCGGCCACGATCCGCAAGTGCGCCGAGGACGACGGCGAGTTGAAACGCGCGCTGGTGTCGGTCTTTCTCACGCCCGATTCGATGGCGACGCTGGAGCAGCGGCTGCGCAAACGCGGGAAGGATTCGCAAGCCGTGATCCAAAAGCGCCTTGCCGTGGCGAAGCAGGAGGTCGCGCAGTGGAAAAATTTTGATTACCTCATCATCAGCGGCGCGATCGGAGATGACCTGCGGCACATGATCTCGATTTACGAAGCGGAGAAAATGCGCCCCGCCCGCGCCGTGCCGCCGGAGTTCTGACCCCGGGCGCGCCGGCATCCTTTGGGTATTTGGGTCCTTGGGTATTTGATTTTCCATCTCCTCCCTGACGTTCTACGCTTCCCCTCGTGCATCCGATTGCCTTCCCCCTCGGCGCGCTGAAAGTCCATTGGTACGGCGTGCTGCTGGCCGTGGCCTTTCTGTCCGGCCTTTGGACCGCCGCGCGCCGCGCGCCGCGCACAGGTGTCGCGCCGGAAAAAATCTCGGACGTCGGCTTGTGGCTCATGATCGGCACCGTGATCGGCGCGAGACTTTTTTACGTCGTGACCTACTGGCGCGAAAGTTTCGCCGGACAGCCGTTCTGGGAAATTTTCATGATCCAGCGCGGCGGCTTGGTTTTCTACGGCGGCCTCATCGGCGCGTCGCTGGCCTGCATCCTTTTTTGCCGGCGGCACAAACTGGCGCTGTGGAAGGTCGCCGATGTGCTCGCGCCCAGCATCGCGCTGGGTTACGTGTTCGGGCGCATCGGTTGTTTGATGAACGGCTGCTGCTTCGGACGCGAATGTTCGCTGCCGTGGGCGATCCATTTCCCCGCCGACCACGCCACCGGCGGCGCGGGTGTGCATCCGACGCAAATCTACGATTCACTTCTCAACCTCGCGCTCTACCTCGCGCTCGCGTGGCTGTATCGCCGCAAGAAATTCGACGGCCAGGTTTTCGCCGGCTATCTCATCGGCTACGCCGTGGCGCGCTCGTTCGTGGAAATTTTCCGCGGTGATTATTCCGTAGCGCATCGTCACGGCGCTTTGACGCCCGCGCATCTGTTGAGCATCGGCATCTTCGCGGCGGGCGTCGTCTTGTTCGTCGTCTTACGGCAAAAAACAATTCCGGCGAAATGAGATTTCAGATGTCACGTCCGCCCTCACCCCGGCCCTCACCCCCGGGGAGAGGGAGAATCGTTCGCCGGTTCACGATACGTCGTACGGCTGAGATGACTCGACGCGCTGCCAAAGAAAAGAGCGCGTCCGTCTGCTGTTCCCTCTCCTGGGGGAGAGGGTCAGGGTGAGGGCGGGCCAAGTCACAAACACTTCCGTGGCGAATTCCTCCAAAAATCGTTCCATCCTCATCGCCGGCCCGACGGCCGTGGGCAAATCCGAACTCGCGCTCCGGCTCGCGGAAAAAATCGGAGGCGAAATCATCGCCGTGGATTCGATGCAGGTTTATCGCGGCCTCGACATCGGCACGGCGAAACCTTCCGCCGCCGAGCGCGCGCGTGTGCCGCACCATCTTCTTGACGTGGCGGAGTTGACCGAATCGTTTGACGCCGCGCGGTTCGTCGCGCTCGCGGAAAAAGCCGTGGGCGAAATCACATCGCGCGGGCGCGTCCCGATTCTCTGCGGCGGCACGGGGCTTTATTTCAAGGCGTTCCTCGACGGCCTCGGCGAAGCGCCGCCGTCGGATGCCACATTACGCGCCGACCTGGAAGCCGCGCCGCTCGAAAAACTGCTCGAAGAATTGCGCGTGTGCGACCCGCAAACGTTCGCAACCATTGACCAAAAAAATCCGCGCCGCGTCATCCGCGCGGTGGAAGTCATCCGGCTGACCGGCCGCAAGTTTTCCGATCAACGCGCCGAGTGGAACTCGGGACTCGGGACTCGGGACTCGGGACTTTTTTTCGGCCTCTCCCGCACCGCACCCGACCTCCGCGCGCGCATTGACACCCGCGTGGACGAACTGTTTCGCCGCGGACTCGTCGAAGAAACGCGTGCGTTGCTCGAACGCGGCCTCGCACAAAATCCCACGGCAATGCAGGCCATCGGCTACCGGCAGGTGGTGGAGCATTTGCGCGGCGAGCGTTCGTTGAAGGAAACCATCGAACTGGTGAAGACCCGCACGCGCCAGTTCGCCAAGCGTCAGCTCACCTGGTTCCGGAAGCACGCGCAACTCGAATGGCTCGAACTCGCGCCGGAAAGTTCCGTGGACGCCGTCGTGAAATTGATCGCCGCGAAAGTTGGACGGTGAAGCGGGCTGAAGCCCGCGCTCCATCGCGCGACTTCACTCCCCGCGTCGTTTTTGTGCACGCCGCTTCGCTTCGAGCAAGCGGCTCGTCGTGCCGGCGGGTTTTTCTTCCTCGTCGGATTTTTTCTCCGCCACCGGTGGTTGCACGACGGGCGGAACACCGCTCGCTCCTGTTGTCTGCGGCAAATCCACTGTCGCCGCCTGCGCGGGCTGGAACAATTCCGGTCGCGCCTCGCCCGCCGCCGTCCGCGTCGTGCGCACAACGCCACGTTTGGCGAGCAACGCGCCCAATGATTCCTCCGCCTCCGGCGTGCGCGGGGCGCCGCGCCAGAAGAAAATCAACTTGCGGATCCCCGCCGTCGCCTTCAGCCACTCGTCACGATCAATCTGGATCCGGCGCACCCCCACATCGAGCACGAACAGCACGACGGCGAGCTTCAGCAACCACTCCCACAGATCCAGCGGCTGACTCGTCTTCAGCCGCTCGTGCGTGAATGGGTTCGCGCCGGTGTTGTAGGGATCGAGCACCAGGCCACCGCCGCTTTCGGCGATGCGTTTCAACAAATTCATGTTCGGCTCCCCGGCGGCGAACTCCGGCGAATAGTTCACACTCGCGCCCACGACTTGGCCCGCGACCGCTTCGCCTTTTTCCATCTGCGTCAGGTTCAACAGATACGCGCCGACTTCTTTCGTCGGAAATTTCGCCTCGTAATGTCCCGGGCCGGTCTGTTCGAGCCGCACGGTCATCCGCTCGCCCTTCGGGCTGACGACCGCCGCCTGCAAGTCGAGGAAGTTCCGGTAATTCCCCTTCTCGTCCAGCGCCTCGACGTTGATCGAACCGCGCCCGTTCTCGACGTTCACTTCACTCGTGAAGTCCGCGTTCTCGATGCGCCGCAAACTCCACTGCGCGATCTGCGACCAGAATTGTTTGTAACGCTCCCAGTTCAACCAGTTCCGGCCCCACTTCGCGCGTGCGTCCGAGGTGAACGCGACCGCGCGCCCAAGACCGTACTGCCAGTGCGCGAGCAACGGGTCGCCCTTCGGCGTGAACATCGGCGTCTCGGCGCGCGGCTTCACCGTCGTCGCCACGTAGCCGAGGAGATTCGGGTATTCCTCGGCGCCGATGCCGCGGATGACTTCGCTGACGGAACGGAGTTGCGGCTTGAACGGCTCCTCGTAGATCGCCGACTTCAAGATCACTGAAGTTTCCTTGATGAAAATCTGCGGAAGCTGGCTCGGCGAAAGAATGTTGTAGAACCGGCCTTTGCCCTCGGTGGCCATCCACTCCATCGTCTGGCTGCCGGAGTGACCCGCGATGAGCACCGTGCTCAACGTGACCCGGTCGCCGACGAGGTCTTTCATGAGTTGGGCCGACGGCGGCGCAGGATCGCCGTCGCTGAACACGATGATGTGTTTCAGGTTCGCGTTGGATTTTTTCAACGCGCTGTGAGCTTCGCCGACGATGCCCTGAAAACTTCCGAGGTCGCCCTGGTTCATGCCCGCGATGGCGCGGCCCGCCTCCTGTTTCGTGCCGACCTTTTGCAACGGAAACAACCACTTGTCCGTGCCGTCCCACAAGATCACACCGAGTTCGTCCTCCGGCCCGAGCGCGCCCAGCACGCCCAGCGCGCAGTCACGCGACACCTGATTCCCGTTCGAGAACTCCATTCCGTGCATGACCAAAACTACCGCGCCCTTCGGCAAAACTTTTTTGCTGTCCAGTTCCATGCTCACCGGCAGTGTCGTTTCGAGCGGCGTGTTCCGATAACCTCCCGCCGCGTAGGTGTTCTCGCCGCCGACGCACACGAGGCCGACGCCGAAATCACGCACCGCCGCTTCGATCAACGACATCGTGTCGCGGCCAAGATCGCCCGCGCTCAAATTGCTGATGAAGATCGCGTCGTAGCTGTCCATCTCGGCGAGCGAGTTGGGCAGCTTGTTCACGCCGCCGAGTTGCACGTCCAGCTTCGCCGACCGCAACGCCGCCGCCAGCGTTTCGTCCTGGTCCGGTTCACCGGAGATCAACAGCACGCGCGGGTCGCCCTTCACGCCGGCGAACGCCACGGCGCGATTGTTCTGCGGCAGTGAGTCGCCTGGCGCGTCCACGCGCACGTCGTAATTGTAAAAACCCTGGTCCGCCAGCGACTGCGGGAACGTGTACAGGTTTTTTCCGGCGGCGAGGTCCACTGTTTGTTCCCCGAGCGGAACGTCGTTGCGATACAACCGCACCGTGGCTTTGCGCGCGCGGTCGGATTGCACAAAAATTTTCGCCTCGAACGGCTGGCCCTTTTTCAACTTCGACGGCACTTGCACCTTCTGCACGAACACATCATCGCCGCGCGAAACACCCAGCGGCACCACGTCCACCGTCGCGCCCATCAACCGCGCGCCGGCCACGGCGGACATGGCGTCGCCCATGTTCTCGTTGCCGTCGGACATCAACACCATCCGCTTCTGGCCCGTCTCGGGAAACGCCGCCGTCGCGAGCCGGATGGCCGAGGCCAGATCGGAGCGCTGCGTGTCCACGACGGCTTCGATCTTGTCGAGTTTGATGGCCGGGTTCGGCAGCCGGTCAATGCTCGCGTCCGTGCCGAAGACGATCACACCCACCTTGTCCTCCTTTTTTTTCTCGGCGGACATGCGGTTGACGAGTGTCCGCTCGCCGTCCTGTTGCGGCGAGGGAATGCTCTCGGAGCGGTCGAGCAGGAAATAAACATTCATGCCCTCGATCGGCAGCAGCCATTGCAAACCGGCGATGGCAAAAATCAACGCGAGCAAAACCACCGTGCGGATGCCGAGCGCGATCCACTTGCGCCACGGCGACAACTGCGCCTCCGTGCGCCAGCCCAGCCAGAACACCCACGCCAGCGCCGGCAGCGCCGCGAGCAACCACATGGGATGGGTGAATTGGAAATTCATTGCGGAAAGTGTTCAGTATTCAGTCTTCGGTATTCAGTCGTCAGCGCCGCGACCGTGCCGTTCCTGGCGCTACTGAACACTGAACACTGGATACTGAAAACTTCCTTTCTTCCCCAATCGGCCATTTGTCCAGCGCGCCGGACGAGCTTCTGCACCCGATGATTCAACGCGTCCGCCACGTAAAGATTCCCGTGCGAATCCAGCGCCACACCCCACGGATTCGCGAACTGCCCCGGCTCCGCGCCCGGCCCGCCGATGATTTCCACCGGCTGACAGTTCGCATCGAACACCTGGATGCGGCTGTTGCCGAACTCGCACACGAACTGATTGCCTTTCGCGTCCACGCAAATGTCGTAGGGATAACTCAACTCACCGGGCCCTTTGCCCGCCTTGCCATACTCGCGAATGAATTTCCCGTCACTCGAAAAAATCTGGATGCGATGATTGCACGAATCCGCGACGTAAATCCGGTCGTGCGAATCCACGCAGATTCCCTCCGCGCGATTGAATTCGCCAAGCCCCGTGCCCGCTTGGCCAATGACCGAGAGAAGTCGTGGTGCGCTCAACTGCACCGGCGACGGTGAGGGATTCCCCCTCTCCCCTTCCGAAAGGGAGAGGGCCGGGGTGAGGGGAAGACTTTGGACTTTGGACTTTGGACTCTGGACTGCGGCCGCAAACCGCTGCATCCGTTCCGTCGGACTGAACTCTGTCACGACAATTTCCCCACGCGCGTTGACCGCCGCCGCGCGCGGCTGGCCGAGTTGCCCCGCATTCGTCCCGCGCTCGCCCCACTGCGAAATCAACTGACCGTCCGGCGTGAAGTGATTCACGCGCGAGTAATGCGGCTCCACCACGATGATGTTCCCGTCGGCGTCAAGACACATGCCTTTGGGTTTGCCCTTGTCCGTTTGCGGCATCTGCCACGTCAGTAAAAATTTTCCCTCCGGCGAAAACTTTTGTACCCGCCCGGTCATGTCCACCGCATAGACGTTGTCCCGCAAGTCCACCGCCACCGATCGCGGCTTGTTGAATTCACCGATGCCGACGCCGCGCGAGCCGATGGTTTCCGCGTACTCAAAAAACCGGCTGGTGAGCGCAGCTTCGTTCTTTGTCCTCTGCGGCGAGCAGCCGGAGCAGAAGCACCAAGCACCAAGCACCAACATCCAGAGAAGCGCCAAGCACCAAGCACCAAGCGGAGTTTGGAAGTTGGAGCTTGAAGTTTCTCTGGAGCTTGGAGGTTGGAGCTTGGAGCTTTTTTTCGTCGCCCATTTCGCAATGGACCAAGCAGCGAGAGGCAGCACTGCCAATCCCAACAACGCCAGACAAAGCGCATTCACCTGCGCATTGTGGCCGTAGTGCAGCAGATTGAAAATCCGCAGCGCCAAAGTTTCTCCGCCTGGCGGCACGACGAGGATCATGGACTCCACATCCCACAGGCAGAGCAAATAGACGACGTATCCCGCCGCCAGAATCTGCGGCGCGATCTGCGGCCATAGCACGAACCGCAGCATCTGCCAGCGTGACGCGCCTTCGAGCCGCGCCACGTCCGTCAAATCTGAATCCACACTCCGCAGCGCATGGCGCGCGCCCGTCAATCCGAGTGCCACGTAACGAATCACAAACGCCAGCACCACGATTCCCACGCTGCGATAGAACCCGAGAAACGGCGGACGATTGAAAACGAAGATCAACGCAATGCCGAGCAACACGCCGGGAAGAAAGAATGGCAGCCAGACAAGGCCTAAACGCAGAGACGCAGAGGACGCAGAGAGGCGCAGAGGGAGAAATCTTCTCCGCGTTTCCTCTGCGTCCTCTGCGTCTCTGCGTTGAAAAAATCCGGCCGAGGTTGCAAGGGCGAGCGAGATGATTACGGTCGCCGTCAGCGCCGCGAGCCAGAACGAAGTCCACACCGCGCCCTGTCCCGCCGCCAGCGCGCCGGGCAGTTCCGTCCACGTGCGATTTGCCAACGCGATGTCCGCCAGCGGCAAACCAACCGATACCACACACAGCCCGAGTGAAAGCGCGCCGCAGGTCCAACCCCAAGCCGAACCGAGCTGTCGGCGGAAAATCCTCGCCGGCACTGAACCTTGCAATCGCGGCCAGGCAATTTCGCGCCGCGAGAACAACGCGACCAACAACATTGGAGCGATGACCAGCGGCAAACCCGCCTTCAAAGCGCCAAGCGTGTCAAACGCTGTGTTGAACCGGATCCACATCTCGTCCGGCAAAACTTTCGTCTGCAAAATCGCCGGCACGGCGAAGTTGTTCAGAGCGAGCACGAACGTTACCACCGCTCCCAAAGCCAGTTCCCCGCGCGCGAGCGGCACGAGCAGCACGCGCACGAGCGCGAAGCCGGTGAGCGCCGGGTCACATTCCAGTTGTGCCGCTTCAAGCCGCCGCCAACCGCTCAACACCAGCAACGTCGTGATCGGCCATAGCAGCAGCGACAAAACCCACACCGAACCGCCGAGCGAAAAAATGTTCAGCGGCAGCCACGACCGCCACGTGCCCGTCTCGCCCAGTAAATCCATCCAGCAATTCGTGACCAGAAACGGCGGCAGTGCCAGCGCCACGACCGCCAGCGCGAGAAACACATTTCGCCAACGCGTCTCCAACGTCGCCAGCCACAACGCCGCCACGAGCCCAAAGGCCACCGCAAGCGCCGTTGTTGTTCCGGCGACCAGCAGACTGTTTTGGAGCAAGTGCCAGTTCATGAAGTTTGTTGAACAACCGCCCTCACCCCGGCCCTCTCCCCCAGGAGAGGGAGAATCATCCGCCCGTTCTTGGAGATGTGGACGGTTGTTCTCGTTCGTTCGGTCCCCGAGCGAAGATCAAAAACGCGCTGACTGCAAATTGTTCGTTGAAGCTTTCGAGAACGCGCGGACAGCTCTCCCTCTCCCCGGGGGAGAGGGCCGGGGTGAGGGCGAGCGTAATTTCTAAACTCGATCAAGTTCATCTCAGAAAAATCTCGTTCAACTGTTTGGTCGTCGTTTCCAAATCGCGGAGCAACGCATCCCAAGCTGGCTTCAGCGTCGTCCCATCCGTCCCATAAGTCGCATTCTCCAGCGCGCATGCCTGAACCAGTTTCTTCGCCACCTCCCCGCGTTGGAGATACTCAAACAACTTCTGCGCGTTCGTTGGATGCGGCGCGTTGCGGATCACGGCGACGGTGTTCGGGATGAGCAACGATTCTTCCGTGAGCGGCAGCGCGGCGATGGGCAATCCTCCGCGCCGACCAGCGGCGATGTCGTCGGAATCGGTCAGACCGATCCACGCTTCGCCTCGAGCGACGAGTTTCACGACGACGGAATTGCCGTCCACGAGAAACGGTTTGTTCGCCGCGAGGGCGCGACACCACGAGAGCCAGCGTTCCTCGCCCCAGAGTTGGCGCAGCGCGTGGAAGTGCGTGGCCGTCGTGCCGAATTGCGGGAAGGCCAGCGCGACTTTGCCGCGCCAAGCTACGTTCGTGAGATCGCGCAGGGATTGCGGAGCGCCGAGCACCGCCTCGGCTCGTCTCAATTCACCCGCAGTGTCGAGCCGAGACGGTGCTCGGCGCTCCGAAACAAAGTTCGTGTTGATGACGATCCGCCGACTGCGATAGCCGAAGGCGGCCCAGCCGTTGGTTTCGCGGAAGACATCTTGCGTCGCAAGCTGGCTCGTGCGCATTTCTTCGTTGCCCCAGAACACATCGCACTGCGGATGACTGCGCTCGGCGAGCAACCGATTCGCCAACCCGACAGTCTTCACCGCTTCACTATCGTAAACCGCTTTGACCTTGATGCCGGTTTCCTTCTCGAACTCACGCAGAATCGGCTCGGCATAAACCTGGTCTTGTGCGGCGTAAATGACCACTTGTTCGTTCGAAGTTGATTTCCTACAACTGAAAGCTCCGAGAAGCAGGGTAACCGAAACTGCGACAAGCCCGATGAACAGAAACGGATCGAAGTGTGCCACCATGCGAAAGAATCGCCGGAGGTTTTCCTTGGGATCGTAACTCTCCTTTCGTCTGTTGTTGGTCTTGCTCATTTCAGGAAATGCTCGCGAAAGTATCTCCACTCGAGTTCGTCAGTTTCCCAATCACAATAAATTGCTACACCTTGGTAGTTCGCCTGGAGCGATTGCCGGGACAGCCCGCGATGAATTCCGAGGAGAGCATTCCGCAGGTTTTCGACGCGCGGATTGTGATATTCAACACCCACGTCGCTGTAAGTTGGAACACCGAGAAGCACCGGCTTGCCTTCGCTCCATGCGAGCGCTTCGGTTGTCCAGCCCACCATCAATCGCTGGTAAAACTTTGGAACGCGCAACGAAGTGTCGTACATCATCACAGCGAGTTGATCACATCGTTTTGCCACCTTCCGGAAATAATCCTCGCTCCAATGCACTTCTTCCGAGGGTTGCCATCGTGTCGGCGGCGGATAGGCAGCAATCGAGAGAAGCTTCTCTGGCGGCAAGGCGGCTTTAAGTTCCTCCAACAGTTTCAAAAAGTCTGCGTCACCACTTGTTAGCGGCTCGACGTTCAGGTGAACGCCTGCAAAACGCGGATGGGCTTCAATAAGTTTCTGCACTGAGGTCCGAAAGGTCTGTCGCCACTTTTCATTTCGATAACGAACTGCTCCGCCGTTTGGTCCGCCAATCCACGGCATCACCCGGAAGCCGGCGAACTCGTCCAGAAAACTCTCCACTTGACCTGCATCAACCGCCGGGATCGGTCCTTCAATGTCTGCCGGACAAAGGTGTGGAAAGACATCCGTGATGTGATGCTCGCGGAATTTTGTCGCGAGTGCTCGAACAGATTCCTTGGTCCGGTAGCGGTTGAATTCATTCGTTTTTCCGTTTCGGATGAACCAGCCATCGTCGCCCAGCCAACCGTGAGAAATCCAAATCCCGTTGTGATTGAGGTCGTGTCGCCCATCGCGCACATCAAGTCCTGGCGACCAAGTCCAGTAACTGACGGGCACGAGCAAGAGCACGCAAACGCCCGGCACAATGGTGCGCCAAGGCGACTGCTTGAGCTTTGCCCAGAGGTTCATTCCTAAACCGTCCTCCTGTGATACCACCACCACTCGAACAGCAGCACGGCAAGGCCGATGGCGGCGAGCGTGCGCCAAAGTTCCTTGTTCGTGCGTTGGACCGCCGTCGCGGTGACGCGCGTGTACTCGCCGAGTTTTAATTCGTCGCGCGGCTGGATGTTGCTCTCGGCGGCGTCGAGCAGGTCCACGCAAAACGTCGTGTCGTTCGTCCCGGCGTGCAGGTGATACGTGCCTTGCTTGAACGTGTCGCCGAAAACGATTTCATTCGCCTTCTCGTCCACGATGAGCGCGCGCTTCGTTCCGTCCGGCAATTTCACTTCGGCGCTTTTCATCGATTCGGTCAACGTGAGGCGGAACGGGTCGCCGGCTTTGACGAGGAGTTGGGAATTTTTCGCGTTCGCGGGATTGAGCCAGTCCACCGCATTCTGGATGAAAATGGGAAACGACACGCGCAACGGCCAGTAACTTTCCAGCACGTCGAAGCCGACCCACACGATGCGTTGACGGCCAAATTCGCCGCCGAGAATCAGCGCGCCTTGCGGCGCTTCCACCAGCGAGATGGCCCACGGCGGGGCCTTGGTCGTGAAGCTTTCCTTGATCGGCACGTTGTCGAAGCTCACGTACCGCAACAGCGGGTGCGTGGATTTCCAGTCCACGATCAAGGGAACTTCGACCCGCGTCACGGGGTCGAACCAGTTCGTCCGCTGCACGTGAATGGCCAGCACGTTGCCCGCGGGCCAGACCGTCGGCTCGACGTCGTCGAGCACGACGAAATCGAAACCGGGCGCGCCATCGGTCAGATCGTTCGCCACCGAGAGCTGAACGTTCGGCGCGGCGCGCACGACTTTTTGCAGGTGCGAATTGCCGCGCGTGATCAGCAGAATTTTCACAGGCTTGGGCAACTGGCTGACGATGGAGGCTTCGTTGTCGGCGGCGAGATCGTCCTTCGCGTTCAGGCGCACGGTGAACACGCCGTCCTTCGCCTGCGAGGCTTTGAAAACCTGCGGCGCGGTTTGTCCGCCTTCGACCGTGAGCGGGCGCGTTTCGAGCAGGCGGTCGTCGAAGAGCAGTTCGAGATCGGCATTCATCGTGGTGTTCGACGAGAAGTTCATCACGCTGGCGTAGATGGCGCGTTGCGTGGCGTCCTCGGGATTGGCGCGCACGTCGAGCGCCGTGAGGCCGAGATTATTCGCGCGCAGGCCAACGCGATGAAACACGAGCGGCAGGCCTTTGTTCTCGAACTCGCTCAGGTCGGGCACCGCGCCGTCGCTGAACAGATGCACTTGCGCGCTCTTTTTGTCGCGCACGAGCGACTCGGCCATTTTGAGCGCGGGGACGAGTCGGGTGGGCGAGTCTGAGGCCGCGCACGATTGCAGCGCGCGGCGCAGCGCGGCCTTCTCGCTCGTGGCGGATTGTTTCACCTCGGTGTTCGCCGCGGCGAGCAAAACGACCATCTGATCTTCGTTCTGCAAATTGTCCACCCACTTGAGCGCCTCGGCGCGCGCCTTCTCGAAGCGCGACGGCGATTCGTCAGTGGCCTGCATCGAAGCCGAGCCGTCGAGAATGACGACGCGCAATTGCGCCGGCTTGGCCGTGGCGGCGAAGAACGGTCGCGTGAGCGCCAGCACCGCGAGCGCGAGCAGGAGGATTTGCAGATAGAGCAGCCAGTTCTTCCGCAACTTCTGAAACGGCGCGCTGGCCTGAGTGTCGGCGAGGAACTTTTGCCAGAGCAAAGTGCTGGAGACGAGCTTCACCACGCGCTTGCGCTTGAGGAGGTAGAAGACAATGACGACGGGGATTGAGGCCGCGAAGGCGAAGGCTAGAGGGGCGAGGAAACTCATGTTGCGCCTCCTGATTGGCAACTGAAGGTATGCGCTGTGGTTGACGAAAAATCCAGAGCCATTCGACACATCGAGCGACGGCGAACGATTCTCCCTCTCCTGGGGGAGAGGGCCGGGGTGAGGGCGGTCGTAAAACCATTCTTCCGAAAACATCCGCGACGATTTAGACTTCTGCCATGCCCAACACAGCCCGTGCCCGCACGCTGCGGAAGAAACAAACGTGGGCGGAAAAACTCATGTGGAGTTGGCTGCGAGCCCGGCGATTCAGCAGTTACAAGTTTCGACGCAACCATCCGTGCGGGATTTACCACCTCGATTTCTACTGCATGGAAGCCAGCCTCTCCATTGAACTCGATGGTGGACACCACGGGCATCCTGCCCAGCAAGCGCATGATGCGGAGCGCACAAAGTTCCTCGCCTCGATGGGTATTAAGGAGCTTAGGTTCTGGAATTCGCAATTGCGGCGCGAGAAGCAATTTGTTCGTGACGTGATTTTCAACGCGCTGCAAGAACGCGCGCCGCATCCGTTGCCGGATTACACGAGGCCAATGACACCGCCAGATGTGGGAGGGAAAAAGAAAAGTTAGTGGAACACTCGCCCTCACCCTGGCCCTCTCCCCCAGGGAGAGGGGACAGCTATCGCGCATCTCTGGTAATTTGATGGTTAACCTGCCTGTCGCTGGCCCTTGATGATTCGTAGAAAAGTTAGTGAAACGCTCGCCCTCACCCTGGCCCTCTCCCCCAAGGAGAGGGGAGAGCAAGCGAGCGTCTTTGGATATTTGAAAGTTACTATGCCTAGTTCCGTTCTCTGGTAATTCGGAGCGAGAGACGAACGAACTGCGTGAAGACTCTATTACGCGTGAAACCTGCGAGCGATTCTCCCTCTCCCCGGGGGAGAGGGCCGGGGTGAGGGCAGGCCAAAACACTATCTTCGCGTTACTCATCCCCACACCTCCGACTTCCTCAACTGCTTTAGCAACAGATCCTGCAAATCCATGTTGGACGGCGCCATGAAAAAGTTGATGCCGCGCTTCGTGGTGAACTCGCGCAATCGCTGGATGAAATTCTGGACGGTCTGCTGATACGCCTTCATGCGGTAACGGCCAAACGTGACTTCCTGCAACCCGCCGCTCTCGGAATCCACGAGGCGCAAATCGCCGAAGGTGGTGGGCGCGAGTTCTTCGGGCGCGAGAATCTGGACGACGTTCACCTGAAAGCCACGACCGACGAGTGCGGTCAGGCCGGTTTCGTAGCCAGCAGGATCAAGAAAATCACTCAGCACGATCGCGAGGCCGGCGGCGCGGGCTTCGATGGCGCCGCGTCGGAGAGATTCGTTCAGGTCTGCGCCACCGCCGGCGGTGAGCGTGGAGATGTTTTGGAAGAATTGCATGGAAGATTTTCTTCCACGCACTGCGCGCAAAGCCCCAAGCGCCGCAAGTTCGGCGCTTGTTTTTCCCGAGCCGCTGCCACCGCCCGGAAACGGTATGATGCTCACGCGATCAAAGCCGCACAGCGCCACGTAGCCGATGGCGGCGGCGACCTGGCGGGCGAAATCGAATTTGCGCGGTTCGCCGAAGGTCATGGACTCGCTGGTGTCGAGAAAAATGCGCACGGGCAGCTCGCGCTCCTCCTCGTAGAGCTTGAGGAAAAGTTTGTCGAGGCGACCGAACAAATTCCAGTCGAGGTAGCGGAAATCGTCGCCGGGGACGTAGCTGCGGTGGTCGGCGAACTCGACGGATTGCCCGCGCGCGCGACTGCGGCGCTCGCCCTTGGCGCTGCTCTTGGCCCGGCGCGCGGCGAGCAATTGGAATTGCTCGAGACGGCGCAGGAGTTCGGGGGTGAGGAGGGACATCGTTAAGACGCGGATGGAGGATGGAGAATGGAAGATGGATTAGCGTGCGATCGTGGTTTTTCCATCCTCAATCCTCCATCTTCCATCCTCATGAATTCGGTTGGCTCACGCGTTCACCGCCTCCGCGCTCACGGGCACGTCGCGCAGAATCTGTTCGATGATGTGGTCGGTGGTGATGCCTTCGGCTTCGGCTTCGGAGTTGGGGATGAGGCGGTGGCGCATTTGCGTTCAGGGTTTGGGTTTATCACGCAGCGCCATCGTGTGCCCCTGTTCTTCCGCCTGCGGAATGGACGCCTGCTGATACTGCCGCTCAATTTCGCGGAAGCGGCGGATTTGCGGCTCGAACTTTTTCCCTTCCGCTTCCAGCATCGCGAAGAAACGGTCCAAATCGTGACCGCACTCCGCCGACATTTGATGGCGGACTTCGCGGATTTCTTGAATGGCTATGTCGGGTTTCATATTTCGTCCGGGTTCTTGCCCAGCAATTCCAGCGGCGTGACCAGTGCCGGAGTGTGCAAAAACAAGTAGTGTTTAGGGCTTGGGCTTGTCACGGAGCGCCAAAGTATCGTCCTTCTTCGCCGGATATTTTTCCCGCTCGGCCTTCAGCCGGGTGGTCAACTCTTTGCCACGCTTGATCTGTTCCTGAAATTGTTTCCCTTCTTCACGCAACATGGCGATGTAGCGGGTGATGTCGTGGCCGCACTCGGCGGACAGCTGGTGTCGCACCGCGCGGATTTCCTCAATGGCAATGTCTCTTTTCATATCAGTCTGTGCCGTCCACGCCGAGCAATTCCATTGGCGTAACCAGCCTGGGCGTGGGCAGGCCGAGTAAATCGTTGACGTGTTGAATATGGTCGGCCTTGTTGGCGTTCGCAAGGTGCTGGCAGTTCCACGTCGCGAGGAAGTCGTGCCGATTGCAGGAGGCGAGCGCGAGATGCAACACGTCTCCGGCGGGGTCGGCGGGCATGAGTTTGTGTTTCAAATACGCACGGACGACTTCATCCACGGCGCTGTCCGGCTCGACTGCTGGCAACGTCTGGGCAAGTTTCAAAGCATCTGACTTGTGGGGTTTGTTCCCACGGAGCAATTCCGCCAATACAGCGGTGCTGGTCACGAAGTCGTATTGTGTTCGACACGCCTCCCAAAATTCCCGCGTCCAATCCCGACGCGCGACGATGTCCGGCTGTTGCCGCTCGTCGAAGTAGAAGCTGAAAATTGAGGTTTCGAGATAAACGGTTTTCATTCGCTCGGTCGGATTGCGTTACGCGTTCACCGCCTCCGCTGACACCGGCACGTCGCGCAAAATCTGTTCGATGATGTGGTCGGTGGTGATGCCTTCGGCTTCGGCTTCGAAGTTGGGGATGAGGCGGTGGCGCAACGCGGGCAGCGCGGCGGATTGGAGGTCCTCGAAGCTGACGTTGAAGCGGCCCTGCGCCAGCGCGCGGACTTTGCCGGCGAGGATGAGCGTTTGCGCTCCGCGCGGGCTGCTGCCGAAACGCAGATACTGATTCGCAATCGGCGCGGCAGTGTCGGTCTTGGGATGCGTGGCGAGCACGAGGCGCACGGCGTAATCTTTCACATGCGACGCGACGGGGACTTCGCGCACGAGTTTCATGAGTTCACTGAGGGCTTCGCGGGTCAAAACTTTGTTGACCTCGGTCTTTGTGCCGGTGGTGGTGCGGTTGATGACTTCGGTCAACTCGTTCGCGTTCGGATAGCCGACGATGATTTTGAAGAAGAAGCGATCCAGTTGCGCTTCGGGCAGCGGATACGTGCCTTCCTGGTCAATCGGGTTTTGCGTGGCCATGACGAAGAACGGTTCGCCGAGCTTGCGGATTTCGCCGCCGGCGGTGACCTGTTTTTCCTGCATGGCTTCGAGCATGGCGGATTGGGTCTTGGGCGTGGCGCGATTGATTTCGTCGGCGAGAATCAGGTGCGCGAAGATCGGGCCGCGTTGGAACTCAAAGGCGCGCTTGCCCGCGTCGGTGTCCATGACAAGGTTCGTGCCGAGGATGTCGGCGGGCATGAGGTCGGGCGTGAACTGGATGCGATTGAACGGCATGTCGAGCACCTCGCCGAGCGTGCGGATGAGGAGCGTCTTGCCGAGGCCGGGCACGCCTTCGAGCAACACGTGTCCGCCGCCGAACAGCGCGATGAGCGTGTTCTCGACGATGGCCGTGTGGCCGACGATGACTTTGCCGATTTCGTTTTGGAGCGCGGCGTAGGTGGAGCGGAAACTTTCTATTTGTTGTTGGGTGTCCATGTGGTCGGTGCGAGTTGCAGGTTGAAAGTTGAAGGTTGCAAGTTTTCCAGTATCAGTGTTCAACGGGTTTTCGGACGCGGGAGTTGCTTGGATATTTTTCGAGATAGCTGATGAATTTGGCGATGCGGCGCGAAAGCGAAAGGGCGGAGTCGCGCAGGGCGTTGAATTCCTTTTCCGTCACATATTCCTGATCCAGGGCGACATAAAGTTGCGAGCGGACTTCGCCAGTTGAGCCTTTGGCAATGCTCAGAAACTGGATGAGCTCTTTGCGGTAGCCGCGCTCGAATCCTTCGGCAATGTTTGACATCGTCGAGGTCGCCGCCCGCTGAATTTGATCGCGCAGGCCAAAGTCACGATAGAACGCGCGCTGTTTCGATGCAGTATAGATGTCTTTGACCAACACCCGCGCATCCTGCCAGACGCCCAAGTCTTCGAATTGTTGTGCGGTAGCCATAATTGTCGCATCCTTTGTAATGTGGGTTTCGTTTGTTTCGCAATCCGACGCAGAAAGTCGAGCGACCAACCTGCAACTTTCAACCTGCAACCTGCAACTCTACTTCTTCTTGTCGTCGAAATAGTCCTTCACCGCGCCTTGATACGCGCGCGGGACTTTTTCCTGGCTCAACGCGCTCTGGGCGTCGGCTTGCGCGGCGGCGACGGACTCTTCGTATTGAACCTTGCTCGAACCTTTGATGCTGACGCCTTTCAGGGTGATGCTGGGCATCTGGCCCCCGGGCGAGAACTGGCCCTTCACCTTCGTCGGCGCGAGGGCATCGTTCATCTTTTGTTCGCGTTCGGTGAGGCCGCGGCCATCCTGATTGCGATCATTGAGCGCCGAGTTGTCCGAGTGCGGAGTCCAGTCGCCATTCTCAACCCAATCGCCGCCTTCCTGTCCCCAGGTACCGACGCCCGCGCCCGGATTTTTTCCAAACGGATTGTAGCCGGGCTTTTTGCCCTGACACATGCCCCAGCCTTTGCACTGGCCGATGCACTGCGACGCCTTGTCGAGATTTTCGAGCGACGCCATCATTGACTGCGCGTCGTTCATTTGCTTCAGGAGATTCTCCAATTCCTTCGCGGCGGCCGCCAGCGACTGCGACGCGCCGGGCTTGTCGCCCTTCTGCATCTGCTTCGCGCCCTCCTTCAGCAGTTCGGCGACCTTGCCGTATTCGCTTGCGGCGGGCAGCGCCTTCGTCACTTCGTCCAAAACCTTGTCCATCTGCTCCGGGCTGAGCTTCGCGTCCTTCAACTGCTCGGCGAGTTTGTTCAACGTGTTCGCCGCGGCCTCGGCCTGGCCGTTCTTGAGTTGCTCGGCGAGGTCCTTGCCCAACTTCTCCGCCTGCGCCTGCGCCTGTTCCATTTTCTTCGCCATGTCGCGCAGCTTTTCCAGATCCATCGTGGCCACGTCCATGTCTTTCATGAACCGGTCGGTGTCATTCGCGGCGAGCGCTTCAATGGCGTCATCGAGTTGCGGCAACTGCACGCCCGCCTGCGCGGCTTCCTGCGCGAGCGATGAAAGCTGCGCGGAAAGTTTTTGCCGCTCGGCCTCCGCGCCGTCGCCGGTTTTGTTGGCGAGCGCCTTGGCGGCCTCTTGAATCTTCTCCGCCTCTTTCTGCAACTTCTCGAGCTTGTCGGAGTTCGCTTGATTAGCCGCGTCCTTCTGCGACGGGTCCGGCTTCTGCGTGCCGTTCGCGTTCTGCGACTGGCTGCCGCCGGGCGAGCGCGCGGCCTGCTCAAGTTTTTTCAAGCCCGGGTCCTTGCCGAGTTCCTTGAGTTGGTCCTTCAATTTGTCGCTGGCGTTCGCGAGGTCTTTGAGCGCGTCGCTGCGGGTGAGCGAGGCCTTCTGGAGTTTGTCGCCGAGTTCGCTGACAGCTTCGAGGGATTTCTTCGTGGTTTCGAGCGAGGGCGGGCGCTGCTGGATTTCGCGCTTGGTCAGATCGGCGACCTGTTTGCCGACTTCTTTGATGACCTTGGCGTCGGCTTGTTTTTGAACGAACGCCTTGCTCCGATACTCGGGAACGAAACCCAGTCCCGCCGCCAGCACCATCACCATGAGCGCCCAGCGCGTGGCTTTGGGCAGGTTGAATGGCACGAGCTTGCGCGGATCAATTTCCTTCGCGTGACTGACGGCGTCGTGCAGGACGAGTTCGCGCCACGTGCCGGCGTGGTCATCGCCGGAGAATTCGAGCGCGGTGCTCATGCGCTCCTTGAGATTGTGTTTCACGTCCACCCAGCGCGCGATCTCGGGCAACCCGGCTTTGCGCCACCCGCCGATGATGAATCCGCCGAGAGGACAAAGCAGCGCCACAAGGCCGGACCAAAGGAGAAGGGACGACTCGACCGGCGCGAGTTTGAAGACCGCGAGCGCGAGAAAATAAACCAGCGAACCGACAAGCAGCCCGAACCACAACCCGCGCAATGCCCGCGCCCAGCGCCGGCGGCGGGCCGCGCTTTCGAGCGCACCTTGGATGATCTGGAGTTCGCTCATGGTTCTGGCGCAAAGTTCCTACATGTGCCCGCGATTGGCGAGCGAATAAAACGTCTTTGAGACATGCGCTCCGCCGGTCTCGTTCAGGGAAATAGACACCGCTGAGGGGAAATCGTTTCGCGGGAACGGGGTGGGGAACATTCAACATTCAACATTCAACGCCGAACGCCCAATTCAATGGCTGCGGAAGGCCGCTTGGATGTTGAATGTTGAATGTTTCTCGAATCACTGCCGCTCGTATTCGCCCTTGCCCAGCCGTTTGAAAACCGAGAAGCCGGCTTTCTTCGCATCCGTGACCGACAGCGGTTTAAGTTTTGTGGGCGAGTGGAAGCTGGAAATGATTTTGCGCACCGGCTTCTTGCACGCCGGGCATTGCGCCAGCGGTTTGGCCGAGAGCGGGCGGTTCAACGTGAACTTCCCGCCGCACGCGGCGCACTTCCCTTCGCAGAGTTCGTATTCGTAGATGGGCATGGTTCGTCAATCCAAAGTCCAAGGTCCAAGGTTCAAAGTCAATGCGATGCGTGAACGTCGCGGAGCAATGAGCCGCATCTACGGCCAGCCATGAAACGCCCGATGGTGCGTAAAATATTCGGACCTCGGTCGCAACGTCACCGCTTCCGCGAATTGCAGCAACCGCCAGGCATACGGCTGGAGTCGCAACCCTTCCGGCCCGTTCTCTGTGAATCGCTGCGGCGCAAGCACCACGCGCCCGTCGCCTCGCACCGACCACAGTCCTTCATCGAACATCCAGTGTGCGTTCTTGCAGAGCGCCAGCCGCTTCTCGATGTCGTCATTCTGCGACTCCGCGAATGGTTCGATATGCGCCGCATCCACAATCGCCGTGCCGTCGGTTTTGAACCGTCGCCTTGCTGCGAAGCCGAAAATTCATGCGGCGAATCCCTGAACTATTCACCGCATATCGTGCGGCGTAAAACTCTTGTCTTCACCGCGCTCCCGTCGGAGAATCACACCGTGCAATACATCCACGAAAATCACGACTGGCCCAACTTGCACTGGGATCATGCCCGACTGCTGCCTTTGCTGGCGGAAATCCGACATCGTCAGGGCCGTTTGCTCGGGCGGATGGAAGGACTCGGTTTCCGCCTCCGTGCCGAAGCGAGCCTGACCACGCTGACCGCGGATGTCACCCAATCGAGCGCCATTGAAGGTGAAAAGCTCGACGCGGCCCAGGTGCGGTCTTCCATCGCCCGTCGGCTGGGACTGGATTTCGGAGGCAAGGTCAAAACCAGCCGGGAAGTCGAGGGGGTGGTCGAGATGATGTTGGATGCCACCCAAAATTACGCCAAGCCACTGACGGCGGAACGCCTGTTCGGCTGGCACGCCGCGTTGTTCCCGACCGGGCGCAGCGGGATGCGGCGCATCAAGGTTGGCGCGTGGCGACCGGCGTCGGCGGGGCCGATGCAGGTGGTGTCGGGCCCGATCGGCCGGGAGCGGGTCCACTTTGAAGCGCCGGAAGCCAAACGTCTCCGGCGGGAAGTGGCGGCTTTTCTCGACTGGTTTGAAGGAGCAAAGGAAATTGATCCCGTGTTGAAGGCGGGCATCGCGCATTTTTGGTTCGTCACCCTCCATCCATTCGCGGACGGCAATGGCCGCATCAGCCGGGCGATCGCCGACATGGCACTGGCACGGGCCGAAGGCACGCGGGAAAGGTTTTACAGCATGTCCTCGCAGATCGAGAGCGAGAAAAAGCAGTATTACCTGAAGCTGGAGCAAAGCCAGAAAGGCGGGCTGGACATCACCGCCTGGCTGGAATGGTTTTTGGGTTGTCTGGGGCGTGCCATCGCCGGCGCGGAAACGGGGCTGGCCGTCGTTCTGAAAAAGGCCAGAACCTGGGAACGCATCAACAGCCGGACATCGGTCAATGAAAGACAACGCAAGGTCATCAACCGTTTGCTGGATGGATTCGAAGGCAAACTCTCCACCTCAAAGTATGCGAGGCTGGCCAAGTGTTCCGGGGACACCGCCTTGCGCGACATCAAGATTCTGCTCGATCACGGCATCCTGATTCAGGAGGAGGGCGCGGGCCGTAGCACGAGCTACCGATTGGCGGAGGCGTGATGTCCAAATCTTAACCCTCGCTTCAAGTCTCTGATTCCGCCGTCAACCGCTTGACCAATAACTTGACTTACTCGTGATCGCAGTCGCTCCTGACCTGTTGCATCTGTTGCTCATCGCCGGATTGGTGAAGCGCGTCGGCACGCAGAAGGCCGGGCGCTATATCCTCGCGTGATTCGTTCGCACGCTCGTCACTTCTTCAAAAACGCCCGGGCTGCAAACGTAGTTCCGTCCGCCAATTTGCGTTTTCTATTTCCGCACCGCCCGGCTACGATGCGCGCATGGCGCTTGTCCGCATCCTGGTTGATGGCTACAGCCTCCTGCACGGTTGGCCGGAGCTGGCGCGGGGCAAACCGCGCCATTCCGCCGCCGCGCGTGACGAACTCGTCCACATCCTCACCCGTTATCACGACGCCCTCGGCACGCCGATTACGGTTTTCTTTGACGGCAGCGGCGCGCCGCCAAACGTGCCGAAGAATGAATCCACCCGCCAGATCGAAGTCCTCTTCTCCAAAGCCGGTCAGACCGCCGACGACATGATCGAACGCGCCGCACATCGCTTCCAGCCGTACGGCGAAGTGCTCGCCGTGACCGACGACTACGCCGAACGCGACACCGTCATCGCCCTGGGCGGGTCCGCGACGTCCTGCGACATTTTCATCGCGATGGTGGAAGAAGCCCTCACCGAACTCGCCGACGATCTGAAACATCACAACCGCACCGAACGCCACCGTTACCAGCGCAGCCGATGAGCAAAAAAATTTTCATCCAACGGCTCCGCTACCTGGCGCTCGGGATTTTATTTTTCCTGACCGCGGAGTCGCTGCGCGCGCAGACCAATGCCATCCCGAATCCGTCCGGCCGTTTTCTCTTCGTCGTGGACACCTCCGCCGCGATGCGCCGGCGCGCGCCCGCCGTCGAGACTGCCGTCGGCAACCTGCTGCGCTCGAGCATGAGCGCGCAATTGCAACGCGACGATTCCGTGGGGCTGTGGACTTACAACGATCAACTCTTCGCCGGACAATTTCCGCTGCAACGCTGGACGCCGGAAAACAGCGGGCTGATCGCCAGCAACACGGTGGTGTTCTTGAAAGCGCGGCGTTACCAGGGCGAATCAAAATTCGGCCCCGTCGTCCAGGCGCTCGACCGGCTCATCAAGGAATCCGACAAGCTCACCATCCTGCTGGTGTCCGATGGCGACGAGGTGATCACCGGGACGCCCTACGACGCGCAAATCCGCCAGGGATTCCAACAAGCCTTCGACGGGCAGAAAAAAGCGCGGATGCCGTTCGTCACCGTCCTGCGCGCGAGCCGCGGACGACTCGTGAACGCGTCCGTCAATCTCGCGCCCTGGCCGGTGATGATTCCTGACTTCCCGCCCGAACCGCAAATTGTCGAAGCGCCCAAACCGCCACCGCCACCGCCGAAACCCGTGCCGCGCCCCACCGCGCCGTCGCTCATCCTCGTCGGCAAAAAACCGGTGCCGCCGGCCGTGACCAATCTTCCGCCGCCCACGGTGACGAATTCAGCTCCGACCGCGCCGGCGGAAACAAAACCATCGGCGCCGACCTCCGCCGCGCCAGCAGCGCCGGTTTACGAAACGAATCAAGTTGCGCCCGTCATCGCCGAAACAACGGTGCGGCCCGGAACCATCTCGCCCACGCCGCCGATGTTGACGCCGTCCGCCCTGGCCGCCGCGCCGAAAACTGCCGAGCCGGCTCCAACGCCGCCGAAACCCGAGCCAGTTCCCACCGCGCCGATCGCGCCACGCGTCGAGCCGCCACCGCCACCGCCAACGGTCACGCCCGCCGCCACGGTTCCGCCCGTTGAAAACAAACCGCCTGCGGTCGCCGCGGTCGCCATCCCGGCCCCGGCGCCCCCGGCCGTCGTGAAGGAATCGCCGCCGGAAGTTTCGCCGAAGGAAAATATCGCCACCGTTCAAGCAACCAACCCGCCGTCACCAGTGGTCGTGGCCGTCGCGACCGAACCGGCGATCAGCCGCTGGCCGTTTTTCGCCATCGGCGCGGCGATGCTCTTACTGGCCGTGTGGTTCTTCTTCGTCCTTCGTCAGCGTTCCCATAAAACGGAACGCGTCAGCCTCATCACCCGCTCACTGGATCGCGAGCGGAAGTAATCTCACGCCACACGCAGCCAGACCGTCTTGAGATACGCGGGCTCCGCGCGGCTCACGGGAAAATCCGGCGGCTGCGGCGCGTAATGTTGCTGCGCGATTTTCCGCCGCGCCGCGCGAATCGCCCGTTCGACCTGCGCCAGAAAATCTTCCGGTGGCCAATCCGCCGCGTTGGTCGAAGCGAACAACACCCCGCCCGGTTTCAGCACGGGCAACGCCGCGCTCACGAGCCGGCCGTAATCCTTCTCCGCGCGAAAAGCGCCGCCTTCCTTCGATTGCGAAAACGTCGGCGGGTCGAGCACGACCACGTCGAACGCCCGCTGTTTTTTCGCCAATCGCTTGAGCCAGTCGAACGTGTCGCCGTAAATAAAATCGTGTTGCGCCGGATCGAGTTCGTTCAGCGCGAAGTTGCGTTTACCCCACTCCAGATATTTTTTCGAGAGATCGAGACTCGTCGTCCGTGCGCCCGCCAACGCAGCACACACCGAGAAACCGCAGGTGTAGGCGAAACAGTTCAAAAGCTCCGGTCTTGAGTCGGAAGTCTGAAGTTTAAAGTCAGCCGCGATGTGACCGGTTAACAGTCGTCGCCGGTTGTCGCGCTGGTCGAGGAACAATCCCACCGAGTAACCCTCGTTGAAACTCAGCTCGTACTTCACGCCGTTTTCGCAAATCGTGAATCGTTCCGGCGCGGCCACGCCGGCCACGAGCTTCGGCGACGCCTGGGCCGCGTTGGTTTTTCGCACCTGACGGTTGAGAAGTTTGTGATACGCGCCTTTGGCGCCGGGAATTTTCTCCAGTCGCCGCCGCTGTTCTTCGGTGAGTTCGCCTTCCGACTGTGAAAGCAAATAATCTCCCAGTCGCTCCACATACCAACCCGGCCAGCCATCGCTTGCGCCGTGGAGAGACCGAAACGCATCGGTCGCCTCCGGTTCGACAATCGCCGCGCGCAATGCCGACCGCGCGTCCGCTGCGAAATCAACCGGTGCGTTGAACGTTGCGGCTTCGCCCGTCGCCGGATGTTTGAAATTCAGTTCCGCCGCGTGCAAACAAACCCGCGCCCACGGTGCGCCGCCGTAAAGCGTGTCGCCAAGAATCGGAAAACCATTCTCCGCCGCGTGGACCCGGATCTGATGCGTGCGCCCCGTGAGCGGCGAGGCCTCGACAAGTGCGGAGTGCGGAGTGCGAAGTGCGGAATCCAGAAGTTTGAACCGCGTCTCCGCCAACTCGCCGGTCGCGCCGGTTGCATAACGTTCGCCGACGCGGACGAGTTTTGATCTGACGGTGAACTCGCGCGACTTCAGTTTGTGGTCCGTGAGCAGCAGATATTTTTTCCGCACCGCGCGCGAAGTGAACTGTTCCGTGAGCGAACGATTCGCGAGCGCCGTCTTGCCGAACACCATCACGCCGCTGGTTTCCTTGTCGAGCCGGTGGATGATCGCCAGCGAAGCCCAGCGCGGCTCGCGGTGTTTGAGCCAGTCGTAAATCCCCTCACCGGCGTAAGGCGACGGCGCGTGCGTGTTCCAGCCGGCGGGTTTGTTGACTACCAGCAAGTGCTCGTCTTCAAACAGCACGCACGGTGGAAGACTGGTTTGCATCGTGCGTCACCAGAATTGCCACGCGCCTTTCCACACGACCCAGACGCCGAGCAGAAAATTCGTGATGCCGTGGGCCACGATGGCGTCGCCGAGGCGCTTCTTCCAGATCACCAGACCTTGGAACGCGAAGCCGCAGAGAATTCCCGCCAGCCATTCCTCATGCTCGAACGCGAACACCGCCGAGGTCACAAAGAATGGCAAGGCCGCGAAAGTTCCCAGCGCCACCGATTGAAAATCCGCCTTGGCGATGTAGCGGTAGAGAAACGAACGGAAGAAAACTTCCTCCAGCGCCGGCACGACGAGCGACGAACCGAGCATCCGCACCGCGATGAAAAACCACGCGAGCATCGCGCCGTCGCCGAATTGGAGGTGCGGATTCCACGGCAGCGCCGGCACCGCGGCGGCTTTGCTCAGGCCGACTTTCACGCTGAGTTCGCTCAGCTTCGGATAAAACCCATCCAGCCCGATCCACAGCACGCACACGCCGACGCCGACCACGACCGCTTCCCAACTGAACGCCGCGCGCATCTCCGCCACGAATGGCCGCATCTCGAACAGCAGCCACGCGCCCACGAGCGTCTTGGCGAGATAAAACCAGTAACGCGATGCCTCGCCGAATTTTCCCTGACAGTACGTGAGCAGCAGAAAGACAACGAACGGGGCGACGCGGACGGCGACGGGTGAGTTCTCGAATTGTTTGCGGAACATGCGCGCGAAAGTTGGCCGAATGAAAGCGGCGTGGCAAGCAAAACGCCGGTCACTCCTCAAGTTTCAAAATATTCGTCTGCCCGGCGTGGACCAGCGTCACGGATTGTTGCGTGATTGCCACGACGCGAAAATCGCCGACCTTGCCGCCGATGGAAACCGTCTTGCCGTTTACAATGGCCGAGGGCCGCGCGGGATGGAAAAAGATTCCCTGCAATTTCGGTATCGGCGGCGGCGCCGGCGGGGCCGCAACTGCGGATGCGTTGCTCTCGGTGGCGGTGGCGGTGGCGACAACGGCTGGTGCGGCGGGCGGGGGAACGACCACGACCGGTGGCGGAAGCGAGACCGCAGGTTGCGAAACCACCGCCGGCGCCGGGGCCGGAACGGGCTTTGGCGCGGCGGTGGGATTCATCGGCGCGGGAGTCGTGGCTGCGGTCGGAATCGGTTTGGGTTTTGCGGCGGCGGGCGTTGTTGAAACGGGCCGGGGGTTTTCAACTTTGTCCTTCGGCGACCGAAGCGAGAAGGCAAAGAGAATGAGCGCGCCGCCGCAAATGACGAGCACCGCCGCGAGCAGCACCGGCAGCCATGCCCCGCGCGCCGAGCCGGGGGTTCGCGTCGCTTCCACCGGCCGCAGTGGCGCGCCGGCGGGCGGGGGCGGATTTTTTTGCTGCGTCTGGCGGGCCCGTTTGAGGGCGTCGTTGATCAAGCTCATACGCCGATGTGGCCTTCGAGTTCACGGATCGCCGTGCCGACCATGCTGAACGTGATGCGGTCGGTCTGTTTCACAAAACCCGCGAGCAGCGCCTTGTCGCAGACGGCGTTCACGAGCCGCGGAATGCCTTTGCTGTAACCGCAAAGCCGCCAGAGCGCGGGCCGCGTGAAGACCGGCGCGCCCTTCGCGCCGGAAACTTCCAACCGATGCCGGATGTAATGGCTGACCTCGTAGCGGCTAAGCGGCAGCAGATGATAGCGCACCGTGATGCGTTGGCGCAGTTGCCGCAACCGATGCTGATTCAACCGGTCGCGCAATTCGGGCTGTCCCATCAATACAATTTGCAGCAGCTTGCGATTGTCGGTTTCGAGATTGGAAAGCAATCGCACCTGTTCGAGCAGGTCGTCGGTCAAATCCTGCGCCTCGTCAATGATCAACACCGTGTCCTTGTGACGTTCGACTTGTTGCAGGAGAAATTGATTGATGACGTTCACCGTGTTGAGCCGGTCTAGGCCGTTGACGGGCAGGCCGTATTCCATGGCGATGGCCTGCATCATTTCGTTCGCGCTCATCACCGGATTCAAAATCAGCGCCGTGGAGTATTGGCCGTCGAGTTGTTCGAGCATCGCGCGGCAGAGGGTCGTCTTGCCCGCGCCGACTTCGCCGGTGAGTTGCACGAAGCCCTTCCGCTCACGGATGCCGTAAAGCAGATGGTTGTAGGCCTCGCGATGTTTCGCGCTGTAGAACAGAAAGCGCGGGTTCGGCGTGATGTCGAAGGGCGCTTCCGTCAGGCCGTAATACTCAAGGTACACGCGGGATGGTTTAGCAGAAACGACGCCAGCGGAAAGCCAAGAAAAATACCCAAGGGCCCAATCACCCCAATACCCAACCAGTGGCCGATGCGGATTCTGTGTTTGGGAATTTGGGTCCTTGGGTCTTTGGGTACTTCACAATCCCCTTTCCACCGCCCGCACCAACGCCGCCGCCTCGCGCCGCGTGCCGATGGTGATGCGCAAATAATCCCTCACTTCCGGCGCGCGGAACCAGCGGACGAGAATTTTCCGGTCGCGAAGTTTTTGCAGCCAGACTTCGGCGGGAAACAACGGCGGCTTGGCGAGAATAAAATTCGTCTGGCTCGGCAACACGCGGAAGCCGAGCTTCGTCAACTCGCGGCTCAACCACGCGCGCGTGGCGATGATCTTCTTGAAGTTCGTCCGGTAGTAACCGAGATCGCCCAGCGTCGCCTCTGCCGCGAGCTGACCGAGGCCGTTGACGTTGTAGCTGTCGCGAATCTTATGCAACGCCGCGATGAGTTCCGCGCTGCCGACGAAATAGCCGACGCGCTGGAAGCACAGCGAATACGCCTTCGAGAACGTCCGCGCCACGAGCACGTGCGGATGTTTCAACGCCAGCCGCATCGCGTTCTCGTTCGCGAAATCCACGTAAGCCTCGTCCAGCACCACGCCGCCGCGCTGCGCTTTGCAGAGTGCTTCCAGTTCCCGCGTCGAATAACCACGACCGCTCGGCGCATTCGGCGTGGTGACCAGTGTGAGCGCGGCATCGAAGTTCCATTGCCTGCCGCGCCTCAACTCCGCAAGACTTGGCAGTCCGAAATCCGAATTGAGCGGCACCGCGTTTTTCGCCGCCCCATGAATGTCCGCCAACACCGGATAAAGCGAATAACTCGGCGTGAAATACTGCACCGTCGCCCTCGCCAACTTTAGACCTTGGCCTTTAGCCTTTAGACTCCGGACTCCGGACTCCGAACTTGGTTCAACGAAAGTACGAATGGCCAGCGCCAGCAATTCATCCGAGCCGTTGCCCACGATGATGTTCTCCGGCTGGCAGCGATGCAGCCGGGACAGCTTCGCGCGCAACCGCTCCGCCGTCGGGTTGGGATACAGCCGCAACCGCCCGTCCACCGCCGCCCGCACCGCCCGCAACACGCGCGGCGACGGCGGATACGGATTCTCGTTCGTGTTGAGCTTGATCAACCCTTTGATCTTCGGCTGCTCGCCCGGCACGTACGCGTGCAACTCGCGCACAAGCGGACGAATTAAATTTTTTAGACTGGTCTTGTTCATTTCTAATCAATCATGCGCTCGACTGCGACCGACAATAAATTATCCCGCGCCCACGGCAAAGCGCGGAATCTCGGTGACGACATGATCACTGTGGACTCCATCAAGACCAAGACCTCCGAAGTGCCGCGGGGGGATCCAGGAAGCCGACCGCGTCGAACTCGAACTCGCTTATGCCTTCCCGCTCACGAGCCGGCTTCGGCTGGGGCTGCGCTCCCGGCACTTTGCGTTGCAGCAAGGGCACGGGGAACGGAGCTATCAGGAATTCTTCGCGCGCCACTACCTGAGCGACGCCAAGACCACAGCGCTCCTTTTCAAATACACGCGCGGTGCGTTACCGCCGAAATTCGAGAAAGGTGACGCGGTCGGTGCGGGCGTTGCGTTCGAGTTTTAGCCGGCGCTTCCGTGGTTCGTGGATCGCGTTCGAGATTCGATTGGCTCACGGAGAAATCCGCGTAGCCGCCTTGCCACTCGAAGTCGGCGTATTCGCGACCGCGTTCCTTCAGCCAGAGATTCGAGACGCGTTTCAATTCCTTCACCCATTCGGCCTGCGTGATGGTGCGTCCGAAGCGCGCGAGCAGATGCACGCGGTCTTCCACGCCGCCGACGCGGATGGGCGGGTCCCGACGAGTCGGGATTTGGAGACGCCGCCGAGATACGAGTGGAGTCCCGCGACGGCGGGATGGATTTGTCGCGCAGGAATGGCCGGCGGTCTTTGGTGGAGAAGACCAGATGAATGTAAACGGCGGAAAGGGATTGTGGCATGTGAGAAGGATGGCGAGTTGCGTTGGCGTTTTCCAATCCCAAAGGGATTGCGGCCTCCAGCCCAGGGTTGCGAGGAACGAGCTACCCTGGGTTGTTGTTCAACAAACACTTCAACCGCAACCCGGTTGTGGCCATTTCGTTACCGGCGATGGGCGCGGTGCTTGCCAGAACCCCGTTGGGGTTGTGATTTTCATCGGACATTTTCCCAGGGTAGCTCGTGCCTCGCAACCCTGGGCTTTGGGCCGGAATCCCGTTGGGATTCTCAGATGGGGCGCCGCCGAGCGACGCGTCGGCGAAGGCGTGGCTGCGCTGGGCGGCGGCGGAGCGCGAGGCGTGGCTGGACGCGGTGACGAATCCCGCGACTGCGGGACTGCTGCCGGGCCGGATTCTGCCGTCCGATTTCCTGGGGCAGCAGGCACGGTGGCCGCCTGCAAAGGCCGGCGGCGGGTGGAAGTGCTCCGGGACGCCAGTCGGCAACTGCGCACTTTCAAACCCGAATAGCCCTGTGCAAAACTTTGTGCAAAACTTTGTTGCATATGCAACAAAAGTTCGTCATGGGAACGAGCGGGAACGGATGGTCTGCAACCGCATTGTGGCTGGGGAGGTTAGATGGAAAGTGATACGTCCGATTATTTTGCGGATTTTTTCGACCGCAGCCGCATATCCAAATCCTTCGGAGCAATGAACACAAGAACCCGTCCAGCTTTCCGTTGTCCAAGCAGACCCAGCTTTCCAAGGCTCAACAAATCCGTTCTAGCGGTCTGATAAACCACTGCATGACGCGCTCCATGACCGGCAATGTTGTAAACAAAGCCCGGATGCCGCAGTGCATGTGAAATGACTGACTGCTGGCGATGATTCAATTCCGGGTGCTTCTGCAATGCATCAAGACATGCGCGGGTTTCAGAAGATTTGCGTCCGACGTAGTCATGAAGCTCCTTCAACGCGTGCCGGATGATTTCAGCTTGGTGGATGAGGAAATAAGTCAGGTCGTTCTCGTCCGTCTCAGTGTGCAAGAAGGCCGTGCCGTATTGCACCGGCGCTTTACGTAGGAATTGGGAGATTGAGATAAACTCAAACAGCCAGTAACGCGAATGAAGCATCTGCCAGTAAAACAGCGCCCGTGCAGTTCGCCCATTGCCGTCCACGAACGGATGATCGTAAGCGAGCCAGAAGTGCAGGATGATTCCGCGAATCACGGGATGAACAAAAAACTCTGGGGTCTTTCCGTTGGCGAAGTCACACATGGCTTCCAAACGCGCAGGTAATTCTGCGGCTGACGGCGGTGTATGAAACACCGTTCCTTCAATGTCCGAGACATTGATTTCCTCATCCGCTCGCCGGAAGCGACCTGCGCCGTCGGGAATGTCGAGAGCGTCCTCTGAAATTTCCCGATGAACTTGAAAGATCATTTCCGGCGTCAGCGGCTTGTCCTTCAACTCCAGAATTCGGCGCATCGTCACGTAGTTGTTGACAATCATTCGCTCGCTGCGGTCGCGTGGCTTCCGCCCTTCGGCCAGCATTTTTTTTGCGACCTCGCGCGTTGTGGCCGCGCCTTCCAGTTGACTGGAGGTGATGGCTTCCTCCATCAGCGAGCGAACCACATAGCGGTCTCGCTGTTCGGCGTTCGTTACCTGCTCAGGTATTTCGACAAATGTTCCGCCGCCACGGTCAATTTGGTGAAGGAGGTCGGTCACCAAATCCGGCACGGTAAAATGAAAATTTTCTCCGGCTGTTTCTTTGAGCGGGATTGCACGGTAGCCGGTTTGTCGGCGCATTTTCAACCCCAGCCACCAATCCTCATGCGTCAATCCTTCAGGCGGTTTGCGGTGTCTCAAATCCTCCCAGTGAGGATAGCGCCCATCGTTGGTGGGGCTGGGAACCGCCTGAAGAATCGCGAACAGCCTTTCCGGCTTTGACAGGCTGCCAATCAATTTCTTGAACGTCGGCGGTGTTTGAGGCTTACGCATGACGAATTACTAGCAAACTACTAATTTAGTTTCAATTAGTATTTCACTGACAAATTGAGGAAAAAATCACAGGGAACACCATTTGTTGTGGCTTTCCACATTCACAACCCAATTTGTAGGGAACACTCCAGTTTTGAATATTGCTCTGCTCCGGCTGCTACGGGTTAAAAAATTTCTCCACCTTCGCCTTTACCGCGGCATCCATCTTGATCAACGGCGGCCAGGGGCGTTTGAAACCTTCGCCCGAAATTTTCTTCGTCGCGTCAATGCCCAGCTTGCTGCCGCTGGCGATTTCGCTGGTGGCGTGGTCGAGCACGTCGGACGGGCCTTTGGTGAAGATGCTTTCCCGCCTTCGCCCGGCTTCGGTGCGGCATGCGCGTTGCGGGTCGGTGTTGGCGCAGAGGCGGAAGAGGACTTCGCTGGTGTTGTGAACGTCCACGTCGTCGTCCACCACGATGATGTATTTGGTGAACATCATCTGGCCCATGCCCCAGAGGCCGTGCATGATTTTGTAGGCCTGCATCGGGTAGGTCTTCTTGATGCTGACGAACACGAGGTTGTGGAAGACGCCCTCCGCCGGCAGCGCGATGTCCACGATCTCGGGGAAGTTCATCTTGAAGATGGGCAGGAAGAGTTTCATCCCGACGGGTCGGGACCGATGTAAAAGTCTTCCATCGGCGGCATGCCGACGATGGTGGCGGGATAGACGGCGTCCTTGCAGTGCGTGATGGCAGTGACGTGGAAGACGGGATACGGCTCGGGCAACGTGTAATACCCGGTGTGGTCGCCGAACGGACCTTCGTCGCGCAGCGGCTCGGTCGGGTCAACGTAGCCTTCGATGACGAAGTCGGCGTTGGGCAAAACGGTTTTCAATTCGGACAAAATGTTTTCAAGGCTCGGTCAACTTAAAGAAAAATCTCCTGCGAACTCGGTCAAAGCTTGATAACCGAAACCGTCCTCGTGCTCAATCAACTTCTCCCTCTCCGCCTCGACCGGGGCTCGGGGTGAGGGCATTGGGTGAAGTGTCGAAAATCTGGCTATCCGCTGATTCCTTTCAACGCAAAGACACGGAGGCGCGGGGTCCGCGCAGAGGCCGACCCGTTATTTATCGTGGCCGGTCAAATACATGAACTTCATTCGGATTCACTCAAATTGGATCACCAGTTGCAGATTGGAAACCGATTGTTTACCTTCACAATTATGCACACGCGTCTCGATGCCCAAGGTTTACAGGGAAAGATGTTCCTGCGCCCCGTTCGGAGGCGATTGGACGGCGGCAACGGATTCACTCTCATCGAATTACTGGTGGTCATCGGGATCATCGGAATCCTGGCTGGTCTGCTCCTGCCAGCGTTGAGCCGTGCCAAAGAGCGGGCGCGTTCGGTCAACTGCATTAGTAATCTCAAGCAGATGGGAGTGGCGTTTGTAGTGTATGCCGACGACCACAAGTATTATCCGCCCGGCAGGCAGGCTGGAGTGACGCAATGGGAATTGTGTTTGGGCACTTACCTTGGCGCGGCCTCAAATCCGCTCACTCCTGAGGCGCGGGCCAAATTGTTTATATGTCCCTCCGCCAGCCAAAAAAATAACGGAACCGTGCTTAATTATTCGGCCAACCCAAACGTGTGTAAAGAAGTGACCGCCAGCACGGGAGCGGCATCCGCGAACAGCATCAAGCGCACGTCCGAGGTGATGGTCGCGGCGGACACAATTCAATACGCGGCGGATGGAAGTTCACATGCCATTTTTTGGGGCGTGCAAGGCAGCAGCGGTGAGTTCATCTATTGGAACAACGGCTCCCCGGCTGACGCCGATAAACCCATTCCTGTCGGAGTGGACAAGGATGCGATTTATAATGTGACGGATGCTCCGGGGTCGAACTTTCGGTATCGTCATTCGGCGCGCAGCAACGGGTTGATGGCTGATGGGCATGCCGAAAGCATCGCCAAAGGCAAGGTGCGGGATAAGCACGTTTACACTGTTTATTGAGAATGGACACATTGTCCTATCGCTCTGGCTGTGAATTTCGTTTGACGCGCGCAACATGAATGTCTTTCCCGGAATGAAACGTGATCCCGGCCCGGCCGCCTCCATAGCGGCGTCATCCAGTGGAGTTCTTCTGGGTTCTGCAAAAGCGGCGGTCCCTCCGGTGAGTGTGCGGACGAGCGGGCGGTTTCTCCTGGTCAATGGAAATCGCTTCTGGGTGAAAGGCGTAACCTACGGCACCTTTCGACCCAATGAGAATGGAGAACCTTATCCGCCAAACTCGAAGGTGTTGCAGGATTTCGACCGGATGCGCGAAGCGGGCGTGAACACCATCCGGCTTTATACGCCGCCGCCCGATTGGCTGGCCGACCTCGCGGCGAATTTTGGACTTCGCATCATCGCGGACATCTGCTGGGGACCGCGCCGCTGCGATGACTTCGACAATCCCGACCGCGCGCTATACTTGCGCAATTGGACACGCGATCACAGCCGCCGGCTGGCGGATCATCCCGCCATGCTTCTTTTCTCCATCGGGAACGAGATTCCGCCGCTCATGGTGCGCTGGTATGGCAAGGCGCGGATTGAGGAATTCCTGGGCACGCTGAACGAGATCGTCAAGGAGCAAGCGCCTCACGCGCTCACCACTTACATCAATCATCCGCCAACGGAATACCTGAAGCTCCCGTTTCTGGATGTCGAATCGCACAACATTTATCTGGAGCGCGAGCCGGAAATGCGCGCTTATCTGGCGCGACTTCAGGCGTTGGCTCACGAAAAGCCGGTGCTATTGGCCGAGATTGGCCTTGACGCTTGCAAACATGGCGAGGCGACTCAGGCGCAGTTCCTCGACTGGCAAATCCGCGCGGCCTTTGAGAAGGGATTTTGCGGCGTCACCATTTACGGCTGGACCGATGAGTGGGGCATTTTCAATTCCGACATCGAAGGTTGGGCGTTCGGCCTCACGGACGCGGAAAGGCGTCCCAAGCAGGCGCTGGCGGTGGTGCAACAAATCTATCGTGGCAATCTTTATCGAACCCGCAAAACCCCCTGGCCCATGGTTTCCGTGGTTGTCTGTTGTTACAATGCTGCCGCCACGTTGGATGAATGCCTGTGCTCACTGGCCGCGCTGGATTATCCAAATTATGAAATCATCGTCATTGACGACGGGTCCAGTGACGGAACGCACCAGATTGTCGAAAGATACCAGGTACGTTGCCTTCGCGTGCCCAACGGCGGCTTGAGCAAGGCCCGCAATCTCGGCATCGAAAACGCGCGTGGCGGCATCGTTGCCTTCATTGATAGCGACGCGTATGCCGATCAGGATTGGCTTTATTACATGGTCTGCGCGCTGGAAGAGCATGACGCCGCAGCCGTGGGCGGGCCGAATCTGTCTCCGCCGGAGGACGGTTTTGTCGCGCAGTGCGTGGACCAATCGCCCGGTAATCCGACGTGTGTGCTGGTGGACAATGAACGGGCGGAACACATTCCGGGCTGCAACATGGCGTTTCGGAAAGAGGCGTTCAGCGTCGCCGGACAGTTTGACGCGCAGCACCGCGCCGCAGGCGACGACGTGGACCTCTGCTGGCGTTTGCTCCTGGCGGACCGGAAAATTGTTTATCACCCGAGCGCAGTTGTCTGGCATCACCGCCGGCCCACGATGCGCGGCTACTTGCGGCAGCAAAAAGGTTATGGTTTTGCCGAGGCGCATTTGCAGAAGCGATACCCGGGGCGCTTTAATTTCTTTGGCTATCCTGTCTGGCAAGGCGGTGTTTACGACAGCGTCCATTCCCATCTGCGACAACAAGGTTTGCCTTTCGTTTTTCGTCCGCGCGTCTATCACGGCTTTTTCTGCTCCGCCCAGTTTCAATCTCTCTATCAGCCATTCCTGACGTGGTGGTTTCAAATTTTCTCAACTGCGGAATGGCTGGGACTGACCGGCTGCTCGCTGGCCTCCGGACTCCTGGCCTATGGGTTTGGCCCCATCTGGGTGGGACCTGCGCTCGTCAGTCTGGCCGCGCTGATGACGATGCTGTCCCTGGGCGCGGCGTTGCTGGCGGGCTGGCGCGGCGTCAGCCAGAAACGCTGGCGCGGCGGAGAGCGTTGGCGCGGTCTGGCGCTGATCAGCCTGCTGCATTTGCTTCAACCACTCGCCCGTGCCTCCGGACGCATCAAGGGCATCTGGCATTTGCGGAAAGACACTTGGGAATATCCCGATACGGAACTGCTTTACGGCAACCTCGAGAAACGTGAACGTTGGCTGCGACGGCTGCTGTTGCATATGGAGTCGTGCGGTTGGCGGGCGTGCCCGTGCAATGAATGGGATGACGGAGACATCGAGGTCCTCGGTCCCGGACCGCACCGCCTGAAGCTGACGTCCGTTTATGAGGAAGTGCTGGAGCGAGCGCAGCATTACGTGCGTTACCGCGTGACGGTGAAGACCAAGCCCTACGCGCTTCTGGTTGTAGCCGGTTTGATGGCCACGTTGATCGCCATCACTCAAGCGCTTTATCTCGCCCCGCTCGCCTTGCCCATCATCGTCATTGTGTACCATTTCGCGCGGGCGAGGAAAACCATGATCCAGGCGGTGTCGCAAATGGCAATGGATTGCGGCTGGCCCATCGGGATGCCCAAAGCCAAGGCGGATTATTGACCTATGGTGCGACGCGTGACCGCATACTGGAAAACGGCGCGGAACGAGACGCTGGCGGGGGCGTTCATTCTCATCCTGGCCACGGCGGTGGACCTCTTGCAGCCTTGGCCGATCAAATGGCTCGTGGATTATGTGTTTGGAAATCAAACGCCCCCCGCATGGCTTGTGTCCCTCTGGCCGGCTTTTGGCGCGCGGGACATGGCGGGCGGAATTGCGGCGGTCTGCCTCTCGATTCTCGCGCTGGCGCTGATCCAGCGGGCGGGCGTCATGGGCGGCAATTTTTTTCTTCTGCGGGCGGGCGCGCGCATTGTCCAGCAATTGCGCTGTCATGCCTTTGACCAATTGCACCGCTTGTCCGTGGCTTATCATGACCGGACGAAGGTGGGTGATTCTCTCTACCGCGTTGCCTATGACGCGCACGCCGCGCAGACTTTGTTGAACGGCGCGCTGGTTCCGATTGCGACCGGATCGCTGGTCTTGATTGGTGCGGTCGCGGTGATGTTGCAGATCAACGCGCTCTTGACGGTGGTGACCCTGGCCGTAACGCCCCTGTTTTACGTGATTATCCGCAGTTTCGGCGGACGCATTAACGAGCAGTCGCGCCGCTATCACGAGCATGAGAGCGCGCTGGTTTCGAGCGTCCAGGAATCGCTTTCCTCCATTCGCGCCATCCAGGCATTTACGCTCGAGCCGGAAACACGCCAACGTTTCGTGGAGCAATCGGAGCGCAGCCTCCACGCCAGCCAGCGCATGACCCGCACGCAACTTGCCTATGCCGCCTGCGCAGGATTGACGGTGTCCGTCGGCACGGCGGCCGTGGTCTGGGTGGCCAGCCATCAGGTGATGCAGGGGCGCATGTCCGTCGGCGATATTCTGGTTTTTCTCGCTTACCTCGGCATGTTGTATCAGCCGATGAACACCTTCAGCCAAAGCGCCAGTGTGATTGAGTCAGCCCGCGCGCAACTCCGGCGGGTGTTTGAAATTGTGGATGCCATACCGGACATCACCGACCGACCGGGCGCTAAAGACTTGCCCGTCGTGCGCGGGGTGGTGGAGTTTCGCGATGTATCGTTTCATTACTCGCCAGACCAGCCAGTGTTGTGCGGCATTAATCTCAAAGTGGAACCTGGCCAGGTGGTGGCCATCGTTGGCAGAACCGGCGCGGGCAAGACCACGATGGCAAGTCTGTTGTTGCGCTTTTACGATCCCACGATTGGCGCGGTTTTGTTCGACGGCCACGATTTCAGGGATCTCCGGCTGGCGTTTCTGCGAAGGCAGGTCAGCGTGGTGCTGCAAGACCCGATTCTCTTCGCCACCACGATCGGCGACAACATCGCCTATGGCCGCCCCGGTGCCACGCCGGACCAGATCCAGGAAGCTGCGCGCCGCGCTCAGGCCGATGAATTCATCCGCGTCCTTCCCCAAGGCTACGACACAATGCTGGGTGAACGGGGCGTGAACCTTTCCGGGGGGCAGCGCCAGCGCCTGTCCATCGCGCGGGCCTTTCTCAAGGACGCGCCCATCCTGATTCTCGACGAGCCCACGTCTGCTCTCGATTCTCAGACCGAGCAAGCCTTGATGGCCTGCTGGCGCGAACTGATGCGTGGCCGGACCACTTTCATTATCGCCCACCGCCTTTCCACCGTACGGCACGCGGATCAGATTGTGGTGCTCGACCAAGGCTGCATTGTCGAACGCGGCAGCCACGAGGAACTAATTCAACAAAAGACACGGTATGCCGAAATGTACCGCACCCAATGGGCCGATCCCGATCCCCAAGTGGCCCTGGGCGCGCCTTGCCAACCATCCAAAGTATTATAAAAAAAAACATTCCATCTCTAACTCAGTCCGCAAAGTTTCCATACCTGTGGCTCTGCTTGTGCATTGCGTCAGGCTTGGCCGGAATCGCGCCCCTTACGGCCAATGCGCAAACCCAAACCATTGTGCTTCAAGTAGCGGATCTTGCTTCCGGCACCAACGGTTCGTTTCCTTCGGAACTGAAAGTGTTTGGAGGCGCGTTGTTCTTCAGCGCTTTCACCTCAAACACCGGCGAGGAACTTTGGAAATACAACGGCTCCACGATCACCCTTGTATCCAATATCAACGACAATGTCACCGACGACGGGTTGGGCCACATTTACGGACACAACTCCTCTCCCTACGGAATGACCGAATACAACGGGGCACTCTACTTTTCCGCCTATGACGAGCGACGCGGCGGCGAGCTGTGGCGGACGGACGGCACAAACTGCGTGCGTGTAGCCGATATCAACCCAGACTCAGACGACACCATCAAAACAAATCTGGCCAGTTCATGGCCCAAGGAACTTACCGTCGTGAGCAACATCCTTTTCTTCCCCGCCACCACTGGAGTCCAGGACAATTACGAGTTGTGGAAATACGACGGCACGTCTGCCACTCTGGCGACCAACATCCACGCCGACACGGGAACCAATTTCAGCTCCTACCCCAATGGCCTCATTGCCTGGAACGGAGCGCTCTACTTCCAAGCCGACGACGGGACGCGCGGCTTCGAACTTTGGAAACACGACGGCAACCGTGCCGTCCTCCTGGCTGACATCAACACCACCCTTTTTCTCAACAGCTCCTACCCCAAGTACTTTACGCCCTTCAACAATCGGCTCTACTTCCAAGCTTACAATCCGACCTCCGGCTATGAACTCTGGAGAACCGACGGCACCAATACCGTGCTGGCCAAGGACTTGTTCACTGGCGGCGGCAGTTCCTCTCCCGAATATCTGACCGTCTTCAACGGCGCGCTTTACTTCCGCGCCACCGGTTCTTCCAGTGGTTCCGAATTGTGGAAATTCGATGGCACCAACGCGACACTCGCGGCGGATATCAACCCCTTCGGCGATTCGTATCCCAAAAACCTCACGGTTTTTCAAAACAAGCTGTGCTTCGCGGCCACCGATGGCATTCACGGCTGGGAACTGATTACTTATAACGGCACCAATGCCTCACTCGTGACCGACTTGAACACCAGTGGCGACTCTTTCCCCGAGCAACTCACGGTTTTCGATGGCGCGTTGTATTTCGTGGCCACCACTCCCGACACGGGATACGAATTGTGGCGCTACGATGGGACCAATGTCACCCTGGTGAAAGACATCAATCCTGGTCCCGGCAACGGTTACCCCCTGAACCTGACTGTTTTCGGCAACGAGCTTTGCTTCAGCGCCACGGACGATGGTGTTTCCAATTGGGAGTTATGGATGCTGACTCAGACCACAAATGGTTTCCTGGCAGTGTCGCCTTCGACCGGATTGGACGCCACCGGCAATGTCGGCGGGCCATTTTCTCCCTCCTCAATTAACTATACTCTCACCAACGTGGGCGTTCAGTCCCTCAACTGGGCGGCGAGCAAATCCCAGAACTGGGTGAGCCTGTCGGCGGGCGGCGGCACGCTGGCTGCCAGCGCAACCACCACTGTGACGGTCTCGTTCAACGCGAACGCGGACGCGCTCACAGTTGGCACTTACTCGGACACGTTGAGTTTCGTCAACACGAGCACCGGCGATGGCAATACCACCCGAGCCGTGAGCTTGACGGTCAACAGCGCGAGCCAGACGCGAATGGCGCTTAGTTAAGGGCATGTGTCGTTGATTTTTTCTGGGTGGCTTCGGCAATGATTTCCTGCCGGGGGCGCATCAACAAGGGAAAGTTTTTCGGCCTCCGTTTCCTCATGCGCGGTTCGGATCGCTCAGGGCGTTCCAG
>SIBJ01000016.1 GCA_009695195.1 Pedosphaera sp. | reverse complement strand
GTCGGACAGCATTCCAATGTGCCCCAAAAACTGTCCGACCTCAGCCCGGAACACTGTCCGATATGAATCGGAACGGTGTCCGGCAGAAATTGGAACGCTGTCCGACAGAAATCGGAATCACTGTCCGACAGCCCCCGGAATACGCATTTACTCTTCTGAGCGTTCGGAACGGTTTGAATGGTAGCGTAAATGTTCACTATTAACAAGGGCTTAAATAGACTGCGCCGAATTCGGCGTCGCCACCGCAGGACACTTCGAGCGTAGCTATTTTGCCGGCAAGCGCGGGTTTTATTTCATCAAGCCACCAAGACGGTTCGCATTGAGATGATTTGCCAAAGCTTTAATCATTTTTCCCAAAAACACGCCCGCTGTTTCGCGCCGCTGCCGTATCAGCCGGAGAACAACAACATCCCGGTGCAGACGCCGCCCAGCGTGGCTCTCGACGCGTTGCGCACCATCGCCGTGAGCCGGTGAAATTCCTGTTTGCCCGCGTTCGTGACCGGGTCTAATGTTTTGCCATGAACACGCTCGTAGAAATCGAGAAGGCGGTGGAGAAGTTGCCGCAGCAGCAGAAGTGGGAGTTGATGCGGTTCCTCGGCGCACAGTTGCGCGGCGAAACCAACGGCCATGCCCCTCGCGATCTTTCGCCCGCCGAGCGCGCGGCGGATTTGAAACGCTGGGCGGCTCGCCATGAGCGCGGACCGGGTTTGCCTGACTCCGCCATCGGACGCGATGCCATCTACGACTGATGGCCACGTACCTCGCCGACACGAATCTGCTTTTGCGTCTGGCTGATCCGGCTTCGTCACAGCATCCCATCGCCACCGACGCACTCGCCCGATTGTTGGGTCAAGGCGATGAAGTGTATCTCACGCCGCAAAATTTCATTGAGTTCTGGGCCGTTGCCACACGCCCTGTCGAAGCAAATGGTTTTGGCTGGAACAGTGAGCGGACCGCGCGCGAGGTGACCGAACTGCAAGAGCGGTTTCCGCTGCTGCCCGATTCGCCGGAGATTTTCACGCGCTGGCTGGAACTCGTGAAGCAACTGCCCGTCCACGGCAAACGCGTTCACGACGCGCGTTTGGTCGCCGTGCTGCAAGCCCACGCAATCGAGCAGTTGATCACTTTCAACACTTCCGACTTCAATGTTTTTGAATCCTTGTCGTTGGTTGACCCTGGCTCGCTGGTCGCATTGTCGGAAGAATAATTTCATTCATGGCAGACGACACACCGAAACTCCAGATGGCCGCGCCGGATTCGACGGAACAGATCGCCCGGGAGATCGAACGCGAACGGCGCACAGTGAATCGCGAACGCGAGTTCGGGCTGGAACAATCGCTCGGCAATTTCCGCGTCGGGTCGGTGAAGGCGCTCAATGCCGTGCCGCTCACGCGCGGCATCGAAGACCAAGTGATCTACGCAACGCCCGCGAAACTCGCCGAGATGTTGCGCCGCGACGAACTCGACGCCGCGTTGGTCAGCATCGTCGAGCCGCTGCTCAACGACCGGTATGACATTCTCGACGGCATCGCAGTGGCGTCGCTCGGTGAAGTGAAGAGTGTTTTTCTCGCGCACCGCAAACCGTTGGAGCAGGCGAAGGAAATTTTTTGCGACCCGGCCTCGCTCACGAGCGTGATGTTGCTCAAGGTTCTGCTGGCGGAGCGCGGATTGAAACCCGAGTTCAAGCCGCTGGAAAATTACGAAGCCGCAAAGGAAAAAGATTTCGTCCTGCTCATCGGCGACGCGGCGTTGGATTTCGCGCTGGCCTCGCATCCGCCTTCGCCCGGCTTCGGCGCGACATGCGAAATTTTCGACCTGGGCGCGGCGTGGTTCGAACTGACCCAGCTTCCGTTCGTGTATGCGGTGTGGGCGTTGCGGCGCGGCGTCGAGAACCGGGAACTGCGCCGCCAGCTCCACGAGGCGAAGGATTTCGGCCTCGACACACTTGATCACATCATCGCCAGCCGCACCGAATACACGGAGGAGTTCCGCAAGGATTATCTCAGCTGGCACATCCACTTCCATCTCGGCAGCGACGAGAAACGCGGCATCGCGAAGTTCATCGAGTTGCTCCGCAAACATGGCTTCGGGCCGGTGTTCGAGCCGAGGTTTGTTTCCTGAATTTTTACAGGAGCAAACGGAGGAAACAGAGAAGTCAGAAAGAGAATCTCTCCGTTTCCTCTGTTTGCTCCTGTTCAAGTCTCCTGTTCCAGCTTCGCCAGCACTTCCGGATCGCGCACGTCCACCCAGCGGCCCTGGATTTCCAGTCCGGCGATTTTGTGATGCGCGGCGAGCAAAGCGTTCACCGCGTCGGTGAGTTCGTATTCACCGCGCGGAGATTTTTCCAGTTTCGCCGTGAAGTCGAACAGCGACGGTTTGAAAATGTAAATCCCCGCGTTGTACCACGCGGGCTGGCCGGGCTTGATCCAGCCGGCGCGGCGCAGTTCCTCGATCTGCGCGGGCGACGGTTTCTCGACGAGCCGCGAGAGGCAAAATTTTTCGTCAAAGAAATTCAACCCGCCCTTCGTCACGTCCTCGCCCGGCGTGACGGTGATGACGCCGGAGAAATAGCCCTCGTTGAACCGGTGAATCATTTGCGCGTAGGTTTCCGGCGGGACGAGAATGTCGCCGTAGGTGAGGATGAAGGGCGACGCGCCGAGAAATTCCTTCGCCAGTTCCGGCGCCTTGCCGGTGCCGTCTTGAACCACTTGCCGGCCGTAGGCGATGCGGGCGCTCCACTTCGAGCCGTCGCCGAAATGATTTTCAATCGTTTCGGCGCGATAACCGGTGACGATGAAAATCTCCTTCACCCCCGCGGACAGGATGCCGCTGACGATGTGCTCGAGGATCGGTTTGCCCCGCCAGTGGAGCATCGGCTTCGGCACGTCGTTGGTCAGCTCGCGCATCCGCGTGCCTTTGCCGGCGGCCAGAATCACAGCTTTCATCGCGCACAGTGAACAGGTTGCCGCCGGCCACCAAAAGAAATTTTTCTCGCAGCCTCGAATCTGCGCGGCCACAATGACGTCCGACCACTCGATGAAACCAGTCCTTTTCAGCCTCGCGATGTTGCTCGCCGGAAACAGTTCCGCCTGCGCCGCCGGCAAACAACTCACCGGCGAGCACGCACCGGCCATGACGCCGGCGCTCCCGCCCGCCGAGGCGCAAAAAAAATTCGTCGTGCCGGAAGGTTTCGAAGTGCGCCTCTTCGCCGCCGAACCGGATGTGATCAATCCCGTCGCGATGACGTGGGACGAACGCGGGCGGTTGTGGGTCTTGGAACTCTACGAATATCCGCTCGGCGCGCCGCCCGGCCAGAAGGGCCGCGATCGCATCAGGATTCTCGAAGACACGGACAACGACGGTCGCGCCGACAAGGTCACGCTCTTCGCCGACGGATTGAATCTCGCCACCGGCCTGGCGTTGGGCAACGGGGGCGTTTACGTCGGCCAGGCGCCGGACTTGTTGTTTTTGCAGGACACGAATCACGACGACCAGGCCGACACGCGGACAGTTTTGCTGACGGGTTTCGGTTTGGAGGATCGCCACGAATTGCTCAACGGTTTCACTTGGGGGCCGGACGGCTGGCTTTACCTGACGCACGGCGTGTTCACGCACTCGAAGGTAAAAATTCCCGAAGCCAGCGAACCAGGCGTGGAAGTCACCGCCGCCGTCGCGCGGTATCATCCGCGCACGAAGAAGTTCGAGGTCTTCGCCGAGGGCACGAGCAATCCGTGGGGCGTGGACTTCGACGCGACGGGCAACGCGTTTGTGAGCGCGTGTGTGATTGATCATCTGTTCCACATGGCCCCCGGCGGCAGTTATCAGCGACAAGGCGGCGTGCCGTCGAATCCTTACGCTTACGAACTGCTGCCGTCCATCGTGGAGCACAAGCATCACATGGCGGCCTACTGCGGCATCTGCATTTATCAAGGCGATCAATTTCCGGCGGAATATCAAGGCCGTGTGTTCATGGGCAACATTCATCAGAACGCGATCAACCACGACCGGCTCATCCCGAACGGCTCCAGCTTCAAAGCCGTCGCGGAAAAAGATTTTCTCACGACGAGCGATGGTTGGTTCATGCCGATCAGTGAACAAGTCGGGCCCGATGGCGCGCTGTGGGTTGGCGACTGGTATGACAAATATCCCTGCTACCAAAACGCGCGCGCCGATCCCGAAGGCGTGGACCGCGAACGCGGAAGAATCTGGCGGGTGGTTTACGTTGGGAAGGAAGCGGGAAAGAAAATTTCGCCGCGGCCGGATGTTAAGATGGACTTGGGCAAGTTGAGCGGCACGAAGCTGGTGGCGTTGCTGGATCACCCGAACGAGTGGCAGCGGCGGACGGCGCAGCGAATTTTGCGGGAGAACCTGGCGAAGAATAAACGGGTTTACAGTGACGAACCGGGGTTTGAACTTGCGCTCATCAACACACTGGATGGCAAGACTTCCGTCCAGGCGCGGATCGCCGCTTTCTGGCTGATGAATGAATTTCGCGCCGGGACGCCCCGCTGGGTGGTTTGGCCGGCGAACACGGCGCGTCCGGACATGTGGTTGCGCCGGTGCATGGCGGCGTGGCGCGTCGCGGCGGATGGAGACTCATCCGCCGAAGAGATCGCGGAATTGGAACAACTCGCCGGAGATTCTGATCCTCGCGTGCAGTTGGCGGTCGCCACCGCCGTGCGGCGGATTGTTTCCAGCCAACTGGTCACCGATTCCGAAATCAACGACACGGCGCCCGTTGGAAAAACCCTGACAACGCTTATCAAATCTTCCTTCGCCGCCAAAGACCCGCTGGTGAACTACATGATCTGGCTGGCCAGCGAACCGTTGCTCGCGAAGAATCCGGAACCCGGCTTGAACTGGCTCGCCGAGAACGGCGCGGCGACGATGCCGCTCAGCGGAATTCTCACGCGGAAAGCCATGCGGCGGATTTGTGACACCCGCGAGCCGGCGAAGCTCGAGCTGGCGGTGAAATTTCTCGGACGCATCGCCGGTCAGGACAGCGCGCTGACGCTCGCCGCGCTCGACGGGTTGCTCGAAGCTCAGACCGCGCAGGCGTTCGCGCCGACCAATGACCCGACGCCGCTGCTCGAACAACTCGTTGCCTCCGGAAATGCCGCGCTCACCGACCGCGCCCGGCGTCTGGGCACGCTCTGGGGCAACGCCCAAGCCATTGAACGAACCTTCGCGTTGGCGGCGGACGCCAAGGCCTCGCTCGACGAACGGACGCAAGCGGTGCAGGCCCTCGCCAAACTGAAATCCACGGCGGCGCGCGACACGGTGTTGAAGCTCGTCACACCGGACAACCCGGAATCGCTCGTCATCGAAGCCTTGAGCGCGCTCGGCAAAATCGGCGGCGACTCCGTCGGGCAGGAGATCATCGCGCGGTGGAAATCATTCACGCCCGCCGTGCGCCGTGCCGCCGGGGAGACGCTCACCTCGCGCTCGCGCTGGGCGATGAACCTGCTTTCCGCCGTCGAGAGCAAGGTCATTCCCGCCAGTGAACTTTCCGCCACGGCCATCCGCGCGATTCCCACGTTCGCGCACCCGGACGACGAAGGATTTCGCCGCCGCTTCGAGCAAAGCATCGGGCGCGTCCGTGCCACTGGACCCGAGAAACAGAAAATCATCACCGCGAAACAGAAAATGATTTTGAAAGGTGAGGCGGATCTGGCGGCGGGTCATGAAGTCGCGAAGAAGACGTGCCTGGTATGCCACAAACTCAACGGCGAGGGCGCGGAGATCGGCCCCGACCTCACAGGCTCCGGGCGGTCGAGCCTCGAGGCGTTGCTGGCAAACGTCATTGATCCGAACCAGGTGGTCGGCAAAGGTTACGAAAACGTGACCATCGAAACGAAGGACGACCGTTCGTTGAGCGGGCGGGTGGTCGACGACACGCCGACGTACGTGAAACTGTTATCCTCCGGGCCGAAAGAGGAAACGGTGGCGAAGTCCGACATCGCGACGATGCGCGTGAGCGAGTTGTCCGTGATGCCCGAGGGATTGGAGCAGATGCCCGATGCGGACTTTCGGAATCTGATCGGTTTCATTCTGAACGCGCCGGGGGCGAGTGCGACTACACGTTGAATTTGCTGACGGGGAAATTTTTTAACCACGGAACACACAAAATGACACGAAAAAGATTCATTCAATCGGTGGGCGTGGCGGCGGCGGCAGCAACGATTTCGCCGGCGACCATGGTCCGGGCCGCGGGAAAATCTTCCGGTGCAACCTGGCCCATCGGCTGTTTCAACCGGCCGTGGATCGCCGACAAGAAAAACTGGACCTACGACACCGCGCTCGATGGCATCAAGGCCGCCGGCTACAAGCTCACCGGGATGTTGACGCGCACGGCCAAGGAGCCGCTCATCGGTTCGGACGCCACGCCGGAATATCTCGCAGAGTTGAAAAAGAAGATCGCCGCGCGCGGGCTGAAGGTGAACCTGGGCGCGTTGCGGACGAAGAATGATCTGCCGCTGGCTGGCCAGATCGCGGACGTGCGGAAGCAGATTGATAACGGCAAAACGGTGGGCGTGGAATTTTTGCTCACGTTCGGCGTGAACAAGCCGGAGGAGTACGAGAATTATTACAAGCTCATGGCCGACGCGGCGGCGTATGCGCAGGAGCGTGCGATGAAGCTCGTGCTCAAACCGCACGGCGGCGGCAGCGGCGCGTCGGAGGAAATCCTGCGCTGCCTCGCCGCGGTGAAACATCCGAATTTCAAAATCTGGTACGACGCGGGCAACATCATCTTCTACACCGGCAAGGATCCGCTCGAACAGCTCAAGCCCATCGCGCAGCACGTCACCGGTTTTTGCGCGAAGGATTGCGACAAGCAAAAGGGTTCGGTGTGGCTGGAGTTCGGCAAGGGCGCGGTGGATTTCCCGGCGGTGTTCGGCGAATTGAAACGCGCCGGCTTCAACGGCCCGGTGATGGTCGAGTGCTGCGCGCAAGGTGAAACGCCGGAAGCCGTGACCGAAAGCGCGCGGAAGAACCGGGAGTTTTTGGAAAAAACTTTTGCGGCTTTGTGAACTTCACTTGAGCAGCGTGGTGAAGCCCGCTTGCTCGAAGTGTCGGTCGCCAGTCAGAGCCCCGCTGATTCCCGCGTCCTGCATCACCACGAAGGAGATGCAATCCGTCAGCGACCACTCCTTGTCCTGCCGCTGCTCGAAGAAATCCACGCCGCGCTGAAAGAGCCGGGTGTCGGCGGCGATGATCTTGACCCGGGGATGATTCAGCAACGACCGGTAAAGCGATACGAAGTCCGGCCGGTCCAGCGGGTGGGAGTAGGCGTCGCCAAATTCGGCCAGCACCCATTCGGTCGTGACCAAGTGGAGTGCAGGGTCGGCAGAAGCTTTGACGGCCTGCGGGTGACGATCTTCCCGCGAGTCGAGCAGCGCCAGGAAGTAGAAGGTGTCGGCAAACGCCGTCCTCATTTTTTAGGCTCGCCGCGGATGTAATGGCCGTGATTCAACGCGTAATCTTTCGGCAAATGCGGGCGGGGCTTGGCGAGCTTGAGCACCGCTTGAACGAACGGATCGTCCGCCGGCCGCAACTCGTCGGCGACCACGTCCACTTCCGTGCCGTCCGGCAGTTTCACGTTCGGCGGCAAAACCACCACGCCGTTTTTGACTGTGCCCTTGTAGCTCACGGTGAATTCTTACCCCAAATCCTTCGCGGAAGCAAGCGGTCGCACCCCACCCCACCGCAAAGACCCGCGAATTTCCGGAGCGGAGATCGTGACCATGAAACGTCACTTCATCTCCGCGGTGAAATCTTTGTGCCATTTCAAATTCCTTCTCGCGTCGCTGTGAGCCTTACTCGCCGATGATTTTGACGAGCACGCGTTTGCGGCGGCGACCGTCGAATTCGCCGTAGAAGATTTGCTCCCATGGGCCGAGGTCGAGTTTGCCCTTTGTGATGGCGACGACGACTTCGCGGCCCATGAGCTGGCGTTTCATGTGGGCGTCGGCGTTGTCTTCGCCGGTGCGGTTGTGGTGGTATTGCGACGTCGGCTCGTGCGGGGCGAGTTTTTCCAACCACACGTCGTAGTCGTGCAGCAAACCGTCCTCGGCGTCGTTGATGTAAACGCTGGCCGTGATGTGCATGGCGTTGACGAGACAAAGCCCCTCCTGCACGCCGCTTTTGCGGACGAGTTGGGCGACGGTCTCGGTGATGTTGAGGTAATCGCGGCGGTGCGGGGTCTCGAACCAGAGATGTTCGGTGAGCGATTTCATGCGCGGGATCAGCGGGCAAAAATCTGCCGGATCACTTCTTCAATCGGGACTTCTTCGATGTCAATGTCGCGCACGGGCAGTTCGTCGAGCAAGCCTTTGCAGGCGGGAATGACGCGGTCGCGTTTGACTTTGAGTTTAACGCGGCCAGGCGTTCGCTCCACGACTTCGCCGTATTTGGCGAGGCTCTCGGCGGAGCAGCCGTCGGCAACATCACACTGGATGGTGATGTGTTTGAAATCGGCGAAGCGGTCCAGGATTTCACTGAGGCGGCCGTCGAAAAAGATTTTGCCGTGGTCAATGATGATGACGCGTTGGCAAAGGGCCTCGATGTCCGCCATGTAGTGGCTCGTCAGGAGAATCGTCGTCTTGTGGGTGGCGTTGTAATTGCGGAGGAATTCGCGGACGATTTTTTGGGAAACGACGTCGAGGCCGATGGTCGGTTCGTCGAGGAACAGGACTTTCGGCTGGTGAAGGAGCGAGGCGATCAACTCCATTTTCATGCGTTCGCCGAGGGAAAGTTCGCGGACGCTGATGTTGAGTTTGTCGCGGACGTTCAGGAGTTCGCTCATCTCGGCGACGGTGCGCTCGAAGCGGTCGGCGGGGATACCGTAGATTTTGGCGTTAAGTTCGAGGGATTCGCGGGCGGGCAAGTCCCACCAAAGCTGGTTTTTCTGGCCGAGCACGAGCGCGAACTGCCGGCGGTAGCCGTCGTGGCGTTCCCACGGGACGTAGCCGAGGACTTTGGCTTCGCCGCCGGTGGGATACAGCAAGCCGGCAAGCATCTTGAGCGTGGTGGTTTTGCCCGCGCCGTTCGGGCCGAGAAAGCCGACGAGTTCGCCGGGCTCGATGGTGAAACGGATGTCGCTGACGGCGGCGACCTGTTCGTATTCGCGATGGAACAGGCCGCGGAGCGCGCCTTTGAAGCCGGGTTGCTTCTTGTAGGTGCGGAAGGTCTTGGTCAGACCGTTGACTTCGATCACCGGCATGGGGGAAGTCTAAAGTCCAAAGGCCAAGGTCTAAAGTCAAAACTCCCGGCGTGCGGTGCTCGCCGGGAGTTGGAAATCGAAAAACGCAAAATTTTTATCGCATCAACTGCTTTTCGAGGTGGTGGACGGTTTGCCGGACGTTGGCGTCCACTTCCATGCGGTCCTTCACCAGGCGGCAGGCGTGCAACACGGTGCCGTGATCGCGGCCGCCAAACAATTCCCCGATGGCGCTCAACGAACTCTCGGTCATCTGCCGCGAAAGGAACATGGCGACCTGCCGCGGGAACGCGATGTTCACGGGCCGGCGTTTGCTGGTCATGTCGGCCAGCCGGATATCGTAATGCTCGGCCACGCGCTTCTGGATGACCTCGATGCTGATCGCGTGGCGGCCTTCTTCATGCAGGATTTCACGCAGCAATCCTTCCACGGATTCCACGGAGACCTTTTTGCCCGTGAGCGAAGAGTAAGAGGCGACGCGGATGAGCGCGCCCTCAAGGCGGCGGATGTTGGTGCGGATGCGGTTCGCGAGGAAGTTCATCACTTCCGGCGCGAGGCTGACGCCCATGGATTGCGCCTTCTTGTTGAGAATGGCGAGGCGCATCTCGACATCCGGCGGCTGCAAGTCCGTGACCAAGCCCCATTCGAAGCGCGAAACAAGGCGGTGTTCGAGGTTCTGGATTTCGCTGGCCGGCCGGTCGCAGGTCAGGACGATCTGTTTGTGGCCTTCGTGCAGGGCGTTGAAGGTGTGGAAGAATTCTTCCTGGATCCGCTCTTTGCCGGCGAGAAACTGGATGTCGTCAATCAACAGCACGTCGGTCTGGCGATATTTTTTGCGGAAGGCGGCCAGTTTATTGTTCTGGATGCCGTCAATGAACTCGTTGGTGAATTTTTCGGACGAAACATAGGCTACGCGGGCGTGCTTGCGGTTGGCGGCGACATGCTGGCCGATGGCATGGAGCAGATGGGTCTTGCCCAGACCCACGCCGCCGTAGAGGAAGAGGGGGTTGTAGGACTTTCCCGGCGCTTCGGCCACGGCTTTGGCCGCGCCATACGCAAAGTTGTTGGTGACGCCGACCACGAACGAATCGAAGGTGTTCTTCGGGTTGAAACTCCAGTCGTGGTTCCCAAAGGAGCGATCTTGAACGGCTTGGGCGGCTTTGGTTTTTGCCGGTGCCGGCTTCGCCGTGCCCGACATCACCGAGCTGGCGTCACTCGCACCGACCTTGAACTTGATCTGAAGCTGGCGGCCCGCCGCGACGGTGACCACGTCCTGCAACAGGCTCAGGTAGTTGTCCTTGAGCCAGACTTCGCAAAAATCATTGCTGACTTCGAGGACGATGCCGTTGCCATCCACCGCCGAGACGCGCAACGGCGCGAACCAGAGATTGAAGGTGTCGGCGCTCAACATGGAGCGGAGATGCTCCTGGGCGGAATTCCAAATTCGTTCGGCGGCGGCCTGCATTCGCTTTTCCCCAAGGCCCGTAAATCGGGCGGTTTATTCACCTGGCCAAAAACTGACTTTTTCCCGCTGCTTTCCAGTCGTGGTTCTAACACCCAAGTCTCGTTCCGCCAGCAAAAAAGTTTAACCATCTGTTTTATTCACCACCACCGGGATGGTGAATCACTGCTTAAAATCTTGATTTACAACGTTTTATCTTCTTCGATAAAACAGCCCGCCGAAACCATTTGCTTCTGCGGGTGATCCGGCGAAACGGACTTCGTTCGCCGCCTGCTTTTTTATGCAATCCACCGCCAATTTCCTAGGACAACATATTAACTCTTATTCACGAGTTATTCACACACGCAGGAAGCCCGTGAAATCAGGCTCTTTTTTTCGATTTTTTGTCCCGTGTGGTGGCAGAACTTTCGCGAACTTCACACCGCCTGCTCGCCCGTCTCGTCCGTCCGGATGCGCACCGCGTTCTCGATCGCGCTGACAAAAACTTTTCCGTCCCCGATCTTGCCGGTCTTCGCGGCCTTGATGATCGCGTCCACCGCCGCTGCCGTCTGCGCATCGCTCAACACCACTTCAATCTTGATCTTCGGCAGGAAATCCACCGTGTATTCGCTGCCCCGATAAATTTCCGTGTGTCCCTTTTGCCGCCCGAAACCCTTGACCTCAGTGACGGTCATGCCTTCCACGCCCAAACCCGAGAGAGCTTCTTTTACGTCCTCAAGTTTGAAAGGTTTGATGATGGCCTCGATCTTTTTCATGCGTCTGATTCTTCGCGCCGATACTAGCACTCGAACTTCCGGTGTAAACAGGAATGTGCGTTGCGATTAAGAATTGCGAGTCGGGCTATGATTTGAACGCCATCACCGCCTCAACGCAGCGACCGCAGAGCGTGGGATGCCCGGCGTTTGAACCAACGTCCGTTTCCCAATGCCAGCAGCGCTCGCATTTCTGGCCGTCGGCTTTCGAGACTGTCGCCGTCACCGCCGCGCCCGCGTCTTCCGCGAGTTGCACCTGCGAGACGTTCAGCAATTCGCGCAGAGAATCGAGATTCGATTTTGCATCCGCGAGCAACGGGCCGGAGCCGTTCACGGTCAGCCGGGCTTCGAGCGACTTGCCGATGGTTTTTGCTTGCCGCGCATTTTCCAGGACCGACAGCGCAAGCTCGCGCAGCACGAACAAACTTTTCCACGATTCCCCCTCGGATTCCGTGCGGGTTAAACTCCCCGCCTTCCACAATGCAGTGTGGACGGAGTCCGCCGATTTGCCCGGCACAAGCTCCCACGCCTCGTCCGTCGTGAACGCGAGAATCGGCGCGAGCATCTGGCACAGGCCGGTCACGAGCCGATGCAGCGCGGTCTGCGTCGAGCGGCGGCGCGGTGAATTCGCCGGGTCGGTGTAGAGTCGGTCTTTGATGACGTCGTGGTAAACCGAAGAAAGTTCAACGGCGATGAACTGGCTGATCTTTTGATAGACGAAGTGGAATTCGTATTTGTCGTAAGCCGCGATGACTTCCGCTTCCAGCTTCGCGAACTCGCCTAGAATCCAACGGTCGAGGCCGGTTAGCCTGTCGTCGGCCACGGTGTGCTTCGCCGGATCGAAGTCGTAAAGGTTCGAGAGCTGGTAGCGCAGCGCGTTGCGGATGCCGCGATACGTCTCGCCGACTTTGTTCACGCGCTCCTCGCTCACAACGATGTCGCTGCGGAAATCCTGCGACGCGACCCACAGCCGCACCACGTCCGCGCCGTATTTTTTCACGTAGGCTTCGGCGGTCTGCGGCTTTTCGTAACCGCCCTGTTTGCTCTTGGAAATCTTCTCCCGGTCGGCGTCCACCATGAAACCGTGGGTGAGCACGGTCTTGTAGGGTGCGGCGCCATTGCCCGCGAGCGAGAGCAATAGCGACGATTGAAACCAGCCGCGATGTTGATCGCTGCCTTCCAAGTACACGTCGGCTTGCCAGTCGAGTGCGGAATGCGGAGTGCGGAGTGCGGAATGCGATAGTTCAGCCCGTCGCATTAACACCGAGCGCGATGACGAGCCGGAATCAATCCACACGTCGAGCGTGTCGTTGGACTTCGCGGCGGCTTCCGCGCCACACCAGTCCTTCGGTTTCACGAGTGACCAGAGTTCAGTCGCGGATTTCTCGAACCAAACATTCGAGCCGTGTTTCTCTATCAAGTCGGCGGCGTTGCGAACGATTTGTGCGTCGAGGATTGGCTCGCCCTTCCCATCGTAGAACGCGGGAATCGGCACGCCCCATGTGCGCTGGCGGCTGATGCACCAATCGGGCCGCGATTGCACCGCGCCTTTGATGCGGTTGACACCCCAATCGGGAATCCACGCGACGCGGTCAATCTCGGCCAGGGCGGCGGCGCGGAACGTAGCGGCACTCGGTAGAGTGCCGGTAACTTGCTTTGAAGTTTGCGGCGGACTGCCGTCCGCCGCTACGCCAGAAACGACGTGATCAATCTTGATGAACCACTGGTCCATCGCGCGGAAAATGATCGGCGTCTTGCTCCGCCAGCAATGTGGATAGCTGTGATGATAATTTTCCTGACGCAACAGCGCGTGCCGGACGCGCAGTTCGTGCAGCACGGCTTCGTTCGCGTCACTCTTGCCGTGTTTTTCCAGAATGGATTTCCCGAGCATTTCGGCGGGCATCTGTTGCTCGATGGGCAGTTCGTTCGTGTGCGCGAATGCGCCGTCGTCGTTGACAGGTGAATAGATTGGCAGGTTGTTTTGGCGACCAAGGTTGTAGTCGTCCAAGCCGTGACCGGGCGCGATGTGGACGAAGCCTGTGCCCGTGTCGTTCGTGACGAAATGGTCGCCGGCGAGCAACTTGCCCGTGCGTTTGCAGAACGGGTGCTGGTATTCGAGTTGGCCGAGATCGCCGCCATTCAGGCTGCGAACGATCTGATAATTCTCCCAGCCGCACTTTTGCGCGACAGTCGAGAGCAACATCGCCGAGACGATGAATTGTTCCTCGCCGACTTGAACGAGCGAGTAGCTGAACGTGGAGTTGTAGGCGACGGCGAGGTTCGCCGGCAACGTCCACGGCGTAGTCGTCCAGATGACGATGTTCACGCCGGGGCGTCCGATGACCGGAAACTTCACGAACACGCTCTGGCTTACGTGATCTTGATATTCAACCTCCGCCTCCGCGAGCGCGGTGCGGCACGGGATGCTCCAATACACCGGCTTCTTGCCGCGATAGACAAAGCCTTTCTCCACGATGTCCGCGAACAATCGCAATTCGTCGGCTTCGTATTCCTTGTTCAGTGTGAGGTAAGGATTTTCCCAATCGCCGAGCACGCCGAGGCGTTTGAATTGCGTGCGCTGGATGTCAATGAACTTGCGCGCGTAGGCGTCGCAGGCCTCTCGGATGGCGATGGGATCGAAACTCGCGGACGAGCCGTCCGCGCTCCGCTTGCGCATTTCCTGCGAAACCTTGAACTCGATCGGCAGCCCGTGGCAGTCCCAGCCCGGAATGTACGGCGCGCTGAAGCCGCGGAGCGTTTTGTATTTGACGATGATATCCTTGAGAATCTTGTTCAGCGCCGTGCCGATGTGAACGTCGCCGTTCGCAAAGGGCGGGCCGTCGTGCAGGACAAATTTCTCCGCACCGGCGCGCGCAGCCTGGATTTTTTCGTAGAGCTTCGCCGCTTCCCATTTCTTCAACCGCTCCGGTTCGCGCGTGACCAAGTCGGCCTTCATCGCGAAGTCCGTGCGCGGGAGATTGAGTGTGTCTTTGTATTCCATCGCAGTTTTCAGGAGCGCGGACGGTAGCAGCGGCATCGGGGAGTGTCAAAACGAACGCGCCGAAACCGGAAGCTCCAAGCACCAACAGCCAAGCTCCAGAGAAACACCAAACCTCAAACACCGAAACAGACCCGGCCGTTGCGCCCCATTTGGAGGTTGGAGTTTGGTGCTTCTCTGAATGTTGGAGCTTGGAATTTGGAGCTTTCCACCGTTATCCTCGCCACGATGAACAACAAGCAAGACAAGCCTCCGGTGGATCCGGAGTTGAAACGCCGCGTGGAAGAACTCATCGCGTTCAAAGGTGGCGGGTATAACGAAGACGCGGTGGCCGACATCATTGAAAACGCCCTCAAGTTGTTGGTGGACGTGGAAGACACGGGCGACGTGCGGGTCATCCAGACGGCGGTGCGCGAACTGCGCTACGCCTACCGGTTGTTCGCGCCGTACGCGGACAAGCGCAAGGTGACGATCTTCGGCTCGGCGCGAACGGGGCCGAACAAACTTGAATATCAACAGGCCGTGGAGTTCGGGCGCAAGATTGTGCAGGCCGGGTTCATGGTCATCACGGGCGCGGGGCCGGGCATCATGCAGGCGGGTCACGAAGGCGCGGGGCCGGAGAATAGTTTCGGCGCCAACATCCGTCTCCCGTGGGAACAGGGCGCGAACCCCGTCATCGCGCAGGACAAGAAACTCATAACGTTCAAATATTTTTTCACGCGCAAACTCACGTTCATCCGCCACTCGGACGCGATCGTGCTGTTCCCCGGCGGCTTCGGCACGATGGACGAAGGTTACGAAGCCATCACGCTCATGCAGACGGGCAAGAGCCAGTTGATGCCGCTCGTGCTCGTGGACAAACCGGGCGGGACGTACTGGAAGACGTGGGACAAACAGGTGCGCGAACATTTGCTGCGCGACGCGCTCATCTCGCCCGAAGACCTGAACCTTTACAGCATCACCGACAGCGCGGACGAAGCCGTGAAGATCGTCACGCGCTTCTATCGCAACTACCACTCGACGCGGTTCGTGAAGGACCTTTTCATCATCCGCCTCAAGCACGCACCGACGGAAACGGCCATTGAGGCGCTGAACGAAGACTTCGGCGACATCATCGTCGGCCCACCGATCAAGAAGATCGAGCTCACGCCCGAGGAACGCGAGGACAAGGACTGCCTCGATTGCGAACGCATCGCGTTCGGATTCAACCGGCGCGATTACGGCCGGCTGCGCGAACTCGTGGATGTGTTGAACAGCCTGTGAAAACCAACCAACTCTTCCAACCGGGCGGGTCGCGTGGACGTATCGGCATTCTCGCGCTCGCCGTTTTCTTCACCCTCAACTTCGCGACGCAAGCCGCCGAACCGCTGCGCGCGCTATTGATTTGCGGCGGCTGCTGTCACGATTATGCCGCGCAGAAAAAAATCCTCAGCGAAGGCATCAGCGCCCGCGCCAACGTGACGTGGACGATCGTTCACGAAGCCGGCGACGGAAAGGACCGCGCGTTCGACCTCTACACGAACGCGAACTGGGGGAAAGGTTTTGACGTGATCGTCCACGACGAGTGTTCCGGCGCGGTCACAAATGTTGCGTTCGTCGAAGGCATCGCGAAGGTGCATCAAAGCGGTGTGCCGGCGGTGATGTTGCACTGCGCGATCCACAGCTACCGCCTTTCGGCGACCGACGAATGGCGAAAAACTCTCGGCATCAGTTCGATGCGCCATCAACCGCGCCGGCCCTTCGCGGTCGCGAATGTGAAGGCCGAACATCCGATCATGAAAGCGTTCCCGGCGAAGTGGCAGAACGAGGCGGATGAACTTTATGAATGTGTGAAGGAGTGGCCAGACTGTGTGCCGCTCGGCAAAGCGCTCACCCCGGGCAAGGAAGATGACACGCACACGGTCATCTGGGTGAACACCGCCGGCAAAGCCCGCGTCTTCGGCACGACACTTGGCCACGGCAACGAAACCGTGAGCCAGGAGGTTTACCTCGACCTCGTCACGCGCGGATTGCTTTGGGCCTGCGACAAGCTGGACGCCGACGGAAAACCGAAGGCGGGTTACGGGAAGAAATAACTTTCCGGTCGGCGCTCCGCTACTTCTTTCCCTTCGGATCGAGATTCGCCTGCAACTGCTCGGCGGTGACGGTTGACTTCACGCCGCCCTTCGGCACATCGGCCTTCGCGACCCAAAGGATCGCGTTCAGCACCAGCTTGCGGAAATCGTCGTTGCCCCAGTTCTGGTGATAGTGCGCGCCGGTGAAGCCGAAGCCGCGTCCGCCGTTCGCACGCTCCGTCGCCCACGCCATGTGCTGCGGCACTCCCCGCGCCACGAGCTGGCGGACGACCGGATTGCCGTTGTGCGAGCTGTCGGCGCGGTTGGTCGTACTCGCGGGCGGCACGGCCGTGAGGATGGCGGTCACGCCTTTCAATTCGTCGCGGAAGCGCATGTTGAAATACCATTCATCCGTGATCTTGAACGGTTTCACCCCGCGGGTGATCGGGTGCTTCGGCAATTTGCCAAAGTCCGCCTCCCAATCCGGGTTCACCGACCAGTGGATTTCGAATGCGCCTCCGATCCAGTCGAGAAATTCCTTTTCGCCTTTCTCCTTTGTCGGCTCGACGGCGTAATGAATCGCCGCCAAGCCCACGCCCTTGTCCATCAATTCGCCGATGGTCTTCAAACGATCCGCTTGCAGAAACGGGTGCCCGCCGCCACCGTCGCTGTAAATCACGACCGCCGCCGCGCCGTCGAGCGCGCTCGCATCGGCGGGCCAGCCGTTCGAGTACACGACCGACGTCACGCCCTTCACGTTCGCGAGACACGACTGGAGTAACAAACACCCGGCGCGATGTTCGTGAGCGCCAGTCGCGTGGCTCGGCGTGCCGGCGATGAAAACAATTTTCTTGTCGGCGGCGGAGGCGGTCAAAACAAACACCGCCCCACCCAGCAGGAAACCCAACGCAATTTTTTTCATGGCAAGATTACGGATGCAGACTGTCACTTGGTTCAATCCTTCTTCCGCGCGTAAGTGATCAACACCTCGCCGGAATCCGCGGCGGTGGCGAAGGCCGCGGGCCGCGCGCCGCCATCGCCGGCGTAACAAATCCGCATCGCATCGCCGCTTGCTTCATAGATGGCCTTCATGGTCCGGCCGGCCCGCGACTGAATGTCCATCTGGCCCGGTTGCTTCGAGGCATCCACCGTGAACGTCCCCGAATCAATCTCATCCGGGTTCGCGACGCGATACGATTGGTCTTTGATCGTGACGACGATCGGGCCGACGTCATCGGCGCCCAAGGCTGATCCGTTCGCCTCGCCTTTGACGATTTTCCAGACGCCTTGCATTTTCTGGACATCGTCCGGCACCGCCGCCGCCCCGCCGGAAAGAACTTTGAGGCGGACATTCTTGAATTCCACCGTCATCGGCGGGCCGGCGTGAACTTGCAGCGCGAGCACGCCGGACTTCGCGGCCTTGGCCTCGCACTCGTCGGTCACATCCACCGTCGCCAGGCCGTTGATGAAATGTTGCAGATGGTTTCCGCGCGCGATGACGACGTAATCATTCCAGTCATTCTTCTTGATCGCGGCCTGGATTTCGTCGGACTTGCCGACCGCGCCGGTGACCTGCTTCTTGCAATCCTTGTCCCAAACGACCTTCTCGCCGCGTGCCGCCATGATGCCGCGCGTCATCCGTTCCTCGTAAAGAATCCCCGAATACGTCGCGCCCGCTTCAAAGTCGGCCTGGTAACCGCCCACGACCCAGCCGGCGGGATCGAGCACCTTGCTGCGATACTGGATGCCGGAGTTGGCAAACCCTTTTTCGTTCTGCGACGTGATGCGGTACGAGCAGCGCAACTCGAAATCCGCCGTCGTGCCGTTCGTCCAGATCAGAAACGTGTTTCCCTTGAGCGGATTGTTTGTCGTGGTCTGGCCGACGATGGCGCCGTCCTTCATGGACCAGAGTTTGAGATTGCCGTCCCAGCCGGCGAGGTCTTTGCCGTTGAAAATTTTCGTGAAGCCCGCTTCGACTTCAAAGACCAACGCGCCACTCAGCGCCGGTGTTCCGGACCGGATAGGGGCTTTTTCATCGTCGCCTTCAAAGACCAACGCGCCACTCCGCGCAGGTCTTCCGGACCGGATAGGGGTCTTTTCGTCGGTCTTTCGCGGAGGCACGTCATTTCGTCGGAGTTTGTCATTGAGTTGCTCTTGCGACCTGCCTGTTAAAGCGAGGACTGTGAACACACAGGCCAGACCGAGGCTTGTCAACGAGTTGGTTCGATTTGGTGATTTCATTTGGTCGAGTGAGACGAATTACTTCAGTGTCCGCTTCAAAAACTTCAGGCCTTTCACCGCGATTTCATTCTGCGTCGGCTCGATGCGCCGCCAGATCGCCGCCGCGCGGGCGATGACTTTCACGTCGGTCGTGAACGATTCGATCACCACGTCGCCTTTGTAGCCGATGGATTTCAACGCCTTCGCGATGGCCTTCCATGCGATGTGATCGCCGCCCGGCGTGCCGCGGTCGCTGCCGCAGGCGTGGAAATGAGCGAGGAGTTTGCCGGCCTTGCGGATCGCCGCCGCCTGGTCTTTCTGCTCGATGTTCATGTGGAACGTGTCGAGGTGCAGCTTGAGCGCGGGACTGCCGACGGCCTTGATCATCTTCAATCCCTGATCGCAGGTGTTGATGAAGTCGGTTTCGAAACGGTTCAGCGGTTCGAGGCAGATTTGTTTGCCGCGCGCCTCGGCGTGCTGGCAGAGCGATTTCAAATTCGCCACGACCGTGGCCCATTGCTGTTTGTATTCGTCCGGCGGCACCGCGTCCGCGCGGCCCACGGCGGAATACACCGGGCCGATGAGCGACGGGCAATCGAGCGCGACCATCTGGTCAATGATCGTCTTCATGTAGGCGAGACCGGTCGCCTGCTGCTCGGGCGTGCCGCGCAGATCGCGATCCGGCCCCATGCACGCGCACACCGAGCCGCACACGAGGCCGTGACGATCCAGTTCGCGCTTCACGTGCGCGGGATCAATGTGCGACGGGTCTTCGATGGGGATCTCGATGGAATCAAATCCCCAGCGCTTGAAAGTTTTGAAAAGTTTCGTGCTCTCGTTGGTGAACGGAGAGGTGAACAGAAATGTATTGATGCCGAATCTCATGGCGCGAAGGCTACGGCGGCGAGGCGGAGTGTCAAAAGCAAATTCCATCCACCGTTTGTAGGAGCCGACGTGAGGAGGCTCATGCTTGTTCGCGCGGGCTTTAACGCAGAGACACTGAGAACGCAGAGGAACGCAGAGTCGGGCAGACAAAACTTCTCCTCTGCGCCTCACTACGTTCTCTGCGTCACTGCGTTTATTCCCCCCTCCAAAGCAGGGTCGCGTCCGACTTGCCCCCGCAGTCCAAAATAGCGGCGGGTTTTCCAGCGCTACCCGAATTTCGCGAAGCGTGTTTTGGACTGCGGCGGGAAGTCGGACGCCACGCCGCTTTCGGATGACGTAACGCGTGAGGAATGTCTGGGGCCTCCTTCCGAAAAGCGGGGTCGCGTCCGACTTGCCCCTGCAGTCCAAGACGCGACAGGTTTTCCAACGCTGGTCGAATATCGCAAACCGTTTTTTGACTGCGGCGGGAAGTCGGACGCCACGCCGCTTTCGAATTGCAGATTGCCCTCACCACCCAAAACCACGACCCTGCCAGCCATGCCCGCCGACAAAATCCCGTGGCCGCATGCGCCGGAGCATCGTCTCAGTGTTCGCGGGACTTACTTTGTCACGGCGAGCACCTATTTGCGGCAGCATCACTTTCGCGGCAAAGCCCGGCTGGCGGTGTTGCATCGCGGTGTGCTCAAGGTCGCGGCGGATTTCGGCTGGCGACTCGAAGCCTGGGCGGTGTTCTCAAACCACTACCATTTCGTCGGCCACTCACCGGGAGACAAAGACACGGCGGAGAATCTGTCGCGGATGCTCGGCCTGCTCCACGAGAAGACCGCCAAATGGATCAACAAACTCAACGCCGCACCTGCGCGCCAAGTCTGGCACAACTACCGCGAGACGCGGTTGACCTACGAGAAGTCCTATCTCGCCCGGCTCAACTACTCGCACCAGAACCCGGTGAAGCACGGCCTCGTGCCCGTGGCCAGCCAATATCCGTGGGGTTCGGCGCGGTGGTTTGAACGGACGGCCACGCCCGCGCAGGTCAAGACCGTCTATCGTTTCAAGACCGACCAGTTGAAAGTGCCGGATGACTTTGAGGTGTCGCCGGAGTGGTGACTTGGTTTGGCCGGGGAAAAGCGGGGTCGCGTCCGACTTGCCCCCGCAGTCCAAGACGCTGACGCGCGTTCCGCTGCACGTCACCAAATTTTTCCATCGAAAGTGGCGAGGAAGCACGATCGCGAAACAAAATGTACTTCGCCGGGAATCGCGGGTGCTTTCCCGTTGCGCCGAAACCGCCGCGTGATAACGTCGGCGGCGGAGATCGCATGGAGCATCCATTCCTTTACGAGATCAACACGCGTTGCTGGTTGCGCGGGCTTTCTGACGCGGCGGGGCGCGCCATCACGCTCGCCGACGTGCCGGATCGCGAATTCGTGTTCTGGAAAAATTCCGGCTTCACCCACCTCTGGCTCATGGGCGTCTGGACCACCGGCCCGATCTGCCGCGCCATGGCGATCGCCGAGCCGAACTTGCGCCGCGCCTACGACGAAATCATCCCCGGCTGGCGTGACGCGGACATCGGCGGCTCGCCGTACGCCATCGGCGATTACACCGTGCCCGCAGCCATCGGCGGCGAGGCGGGGCTGAAAAAATTCCGCGAACGCCTGCACGCGCACGGGTTGAAACTGATTCTCGATTTCGTGCCGAACCATCTCGGGCTGGATCATCGTTGGCTGCGCGAGCGGCCGAATTTGTTCGTGCAAAGCGTGGTTGAGATGCCCGGCACGTTCGCGCAGGAAACGGTTCTTGGTCCGCGCTGGCTCGCGCACGGCAAGGATCCGTATTTCGCACCATGGAACGACACGGTGCAGGTGGACTACCGCCGCGCCGCGGCGCGCGCCGCGATGCAGGAACAATTGCTCGCCGTCGCCGCGCAGTGCGACGGCGTGCGTTGCGACATGGCGATGTTGTTGCTGAACGAAGTATTCGCCAAAACCTGGGAGCATCTGCCGTTGGGAGTTCCGCCTTCAGGCGGCAGCGGCGCCGAACCGCCTGAAGGCGGAACTCCGAACGAGTTTTGGGCCGACGCCATTCCCGCGGTGAAGGCGCGGCAGCCGGATTTTATTTTCCTCGCGGAAGTGTATTGGGACCTCGAAAGCCGGATGCAGGAACTGGGTTTTGATTTCACCTACGACAAACGGCTTTACGACGAACTGTTCTGGCACAACGCCGCGGGCGCGCACCGGCGCGTGGTGGATTCGCCGCGCGAACTGCTCGCCCGCAGCGCGCACTTCATCGAGAACCACGACGAGCCGCGCATCGCCGGCCAGCTTTCGCCCGTCGAACAGCGCGCGGCGGCGTTGGTGATCCTCGGTTTGCCGGGCATGAGATTTCTCCACGAGGGCCAGCTCACCGGCGCGCGTGTGAAACTTCCCGTCCAACTCGCGCGGCGCGGAAGCGAGACGCCCAACGTCGAGCTGTCAAAAATTTACAATGACCTGCTGACAGCGTTGCAACACTCCGCCGTGGGCCGCGGCAAATGGCGGGCGCTCGTGCCGCGCGCCGCGTGGCCGGACAATCCCACAGCGACGAATTTTGTCATCGTCCAATGGCAGACGAGCGGGCCGGCGTTTGATCTCGTGGTCGTGAACCTCGCGCCGCATCGCAGCCAGTGTTACGCGACGCTTGAGGTGGAGAATCTCGCCGAGCACAATTGGGAAATGCGCGACCTGCTCGGCCCGGAACGATTCGAGCGCTTCGGCGCGGACCTCGCGAGCCAGGGGCTTTACCTCGATTTGCCGGAACACGGCGCGCAGTTGTTTCACTTCGAGCCGGTGCGGTGAGTTGGAGTGAGGATTCATGGGGTCGGCTCAAAGCGGCAACTTCTGCTCCCCGTCTTTCACTTGCCCCGCCTGCGCGCGTGGGATACTTTTCGAGCGTCATGAAACAGCCCGCGCGCAAACCGAAGAAGTTGGATTACCCGGAGGAAACCGAAGGCAGTCGGATCGCAGCCAAAGCCCGGAAATTGGCGAGCAAACTTAGCAGCGAAGAACGGCGGGAACTTTTTCGACGTGCCATGGTGAGGATTTATGGCGGCCAGCCCAAAGCGCCAATTATCACTGGACACTAACGTCCTGCTGGATCTGGCCCAACCGCAGGACTTCGCCCACGAGTTTCGGGAAGAATTTCAACGGCGCGGTTACGCGCTGCTGCTCGCCCCGACGGTGCTGTTCGAGTTGGAATACCTGCTGACGTTCGGAAATCCAGCCGAAAAAATTCTCGCGCAGAAGGCATACGACCAGGTGGAAGCATGGCAACTCACGGCGTTTGATCTGCCGGACGTTCGATTGACGATTGCCGAAGAATTTTCCCGCCGCCTCCAGCATCAAGGCTTGCTGCCAGCGGCCGAATTCAATGACGGGCTGATTCTCGCCGAAACTTCTCTCGGCAACATCCCGCTGCTCGTCACTTCCGACAAGCACCTGCTGGACATTGACGAGGATGCGCTGCTGCTGGCGTTCAACGAGGCTGACTTGCCGCCGGTGCGCCCGGCTCACCCGAAACGGTTGTTGAAAGCGTTGCGGTAGGAACGCCGAGCACCGCCTCGGCTCGTTGGCGGGAACTTGTTTCAACCGGCCGAGACGGTGCTCGGCGCTGCGATTCTCGGCGCAATCCATCGCGTTCAAGCTCCTCTAATCCTGCCGCCTCGGAGAATTTCAAAATGAATGATTGCACGCCCCGCCGCTTTCAGTAAAAACTATCTAAATTTCCGGCGAGATTCCTCCGCCGGTTGAAATCAGACAGCGATGACCAGTCGAAAAGCAGTCGGCAAACAAGGCGGCGGGCACCCAAGACGGACAGCGCCGCCCGCACAGGGTTTGTACGACCCGCAATTCGAACACGAAGCTTGCGGCGTCGGTTTCGTCGTCAACCTCAAGGGCAAAAAATCACACGACATCGTCCGACAGGCGATCCAAGTCCTGGTGAATCTCGATCATCGCGGCGCGTGCGGCTGCGAGGTGAACACCGGCGACGGCGCGGGCATCCTCATCCAGACGCCGCACGAATTTCTGAAACTGGTTTCCAAGGAAGCCAAGGTAAAACTTCCCGCCGCCGGCCAGTACGGCGTGGGCATGGTGTTTCTCCCGAAGGACAAGAAGCAGCGCGCCGAGTGCGAAAAAGTTTTTGAAAGCATCGTCGCCGAGGAAGGCCAGAAAGTTCTCGGCTGGCGCACGGTGCCGACGGACAACAGTTCGCTGGGCGAAACCGCCAAGGCTTCCGAGCCGTTGATGCGGCAGATTTTTGTCGGTCGCGGCACGGGACTGGCCGACGATCTCGCGTTTGAGCGGAAGCTTTATGTCATCCGCAAGCGCGCCGAGCACGCGATCCGTTACGCGGGCAAGATTCCGGGCGGCGAAGTTTTTTACATCTCCAGCCTCTCGTTCAAAACCGTGGTTTACAAAGGCATGTTGCTGACCACGCAGCTTGCGACCTATTACCCCGACCTCGCGCACCCGGCGATGACTTCGGCGCTCGCACTCGTCCACTCGCGATTTTCGACGAACACGTTCCCGAGTTGGGACCGTTCGCACCCGTATCGCTACATGGCGCACAACGGCGAGATCAACACGCTGCGCGGCAACGTCAACTGGATGAAGGCCCGCGAGGCGATGTTCGAAAGCGAATTGTTCGGTGACGACATCAAAAAAGTTCTCCCGATCATCAACACCGATGGCAGCGACTCGGCGATGTTCGACAACACGCTGGAGCTTCTCACGTTGGCGGGGCGCTCGCTGCCGCACTCGATCATGATGATGATCCCGGAGCCGTGGTCGAAGCACGAGAGCATGAGCGACGACAAGAAGGCGTTTTACGAATATCACTCGTGCCTGATGGAGCCGTGGGACGGCCCGGCCTCGATCGCCTTCACCGACGGCAAGTGCATCGGCGCGATCCTCGACCGCAACGGCCTGCGCCCGTCGCGTTATTACGTGACACACGACGATCTCGTCATCATGGCCAGCGAAGTCGGCGTGCTGGACATCGCGCCCGAGCGCGTGAAGCAAAAGGGCCGGCTGCAACCGGGCCGCATGTTTCTCGTGGACATCGAGCAGGGACGAATTGTTTCCGATGAGGAGATCAAGACGCAGATCGCCACGCAGCAGCCGTATCGCGAGTGGTTGAAGAAAAATTTGATCAAGCTCGCCGACGTGCCCGATCCCGGCATCCAGACGGATCCCGGCCACGAAACGGTTTTGCGCCGACAGATGGCGTTCGGCTACACGTTCGAGGAGTTGCGCATGTTGATGGCGCCGATGGCGCGCGACGGCAACGAAGCGGTCGGCTCGATGGGCACCGACACGCCGCTCGCGGTGCTCTCGAACAAATCGCAATCCCTGTTCAATTATTTCAAGCAGCTTTTCGCCCAGGTCACGAACCCGCCGATTGATTGCATCCGCGAGGAAATCATCACCTCGACGGAAACCGCCATCGGCTCGGAGCGCAATCTGTTGAAGCCCGGCCCCGACAATTGCCGGCTCATCGAACTCAAGTCGCCGATCCTGAGCAACGAGGAATTCATCAAACTCCAGCATGTGAACATGCCGGGCTTCAAGTCCGCCACCGTGCCGATCCTGTTCCCTGTTTCCGCCGGCCCGACGGGTTTGGAAAAGGCGATGGCCGACGTGTTTGCGAAAGTGGACCAGGCGATCACCGACGGCATCAATGTCGTCGTGCTCTCCGACCGCGGCGTGAATCGCGAGATGGCCCCGATTCCCTCGCTGCTCGCCGTCGCCGGCGTGCATCACCATCTCATCCGCCAGGGCACGCGCACGCAGGTCGGCCTCGTGCTCGAATCCGGCGAGCCGCGCGAGGTGCATCATTTCTGCCTGCTCATCGGCTACGGCTGCGGCGCGATCAATCCGTATCTCGCCTTCGAAACGCTCGACGACATGATCCGCCAGGGCCTGCTCACCGGCCTCGATCACAAGACCGCCTGCAAAAATTATCTCAAAGCCGCGATGAAGAGCGTGGTGAAGGTCGCCTCGAAGATGGGCATCTCCACGGTCCAAAGTTATTGGGGCGCGCAAATCTTTGAAGCGGTCGGCCTGAAGAAATCAGTCATTGATAAGTATTTCACCTGGACGTCATCGCGCATTGAAGGCGTCGGCCTCGACGTGGTGGCGCAGGAAGTTTTGACGCGGCATCAACGCGCGTTCCCCGACCGGTCCGTCAACGGCCACGCGCTCGAAGCTGGCGGCCAGTATCAATGGCGCGACGACGGCGAGTATCATCTGTTCAATCCGCAGACGATCCACAAGTTGCAGAAAGCCGTCCGCACGAGCGACTACCAGACGTTCAAGGAATACTCAAAGCTCGTGGACGAGCAGACGAAGAACTGGGCGACGTTGCGCGGCCTCCTGGATTTCAAAGCGGCCAAGCCGGTTCCAATCGAGGAAGTCGAATCCGTGGACAACATCGTGCGCCGCTTCAAATCTGGCGCGATGAGTTACGGCTCGATCTCGAAGGAAGCGCACGAGACGCTCGCCATCGCGATGAACCGCATCGGCGGCAAGTCGAACACCGGCGAAGGCGGCGAAGACCCCGAGCGTTACGTGCTTGAACCGAACGGCGACTCGAAAAACTCCGCGATCAAGCAAGTCGCGAGCGGACGCTTCGGCGTGACGAGCCTCTATCTCGTCAAGGCGAAGGAACTGCAAATCAAAATGGCGCAAGGCGCGAAGCCGGGCGAAGGCGGGCAGTTGCCGGGCGCGAAAGTTTATCCGTGGATCGCCAAGGTGCGCCACTCGACGCCGGGCGTGGGTTTGATTTCACCGCCGCCGCATCACGATATTTATTCCATTGAGGATTTGGCCGAGTTGATTCACGACTTGAAGAACGCGAACCATCACGCGCGCATCAGCGTGAAGCTCGTGAGCGAGGTCGGTGTGGGCACCATCGCCGCCGGCGTCGCGAAGGCGCATGCGGACGTGGTGCTCATCAGCGGTTACGACGGCGGCACAGGCGCGTCGCCGCAGACTTCGATCAAGCACGCGGGCCTGCCATGGGAACTCGGCCTCGCCGAAACGCACCAGACGCTCGTGCTGAACAATCTCCGCTCGCGCATCATCGTCGAAACTGACGGCCAGTTGAAAACCGGTCGCGATGTGATCATCGCCGCGCTGCTCGGCGCGGAGGAATTTGGTTTCGCGACCGCGCCACTCGTCTCGATGGGCTGCATCATGATGCGGGTCTGCCATCTGAATACTTGTCCGGTGGGCGTGGCGACGCAGGACCCGGAGTTGCGCAAGAAGTTTGTCGGCCAACCTGAGGACGTGGAGAATTTTATGCGATTCATCGCGCAGGAGGTTCGCGAACTGATGGCGCAACTGGGCTTCCGCCAGTTGAACAAGATGATCGGCCGCACCGACCGGCTCGAAGCGAAGCAGGCGGTCGAGCATTGGAAAGCGAAGGGTCTCGACTTCAGCAAGATTTTGTATCAGCCCGAAGTTCCGACCGAGGTGGGTCGCTTTTGCACCATCCCGCAGGACCACGGCCTCGACAAAGCGCTCGACAACACGGTGCTGCTCAAGCTTTGCGAGCCGGCCATCGAGCGGAAGGAAAAAGTCGTGGCCGTGCTGCCCATCCGCAACGTGAACCGCGTCGTCGGCACGATTGTCGGCAGCGAAGTTACGCGGCGCTGGGGCGCGGAAGGTTTGCCCGAGGACACGATTGAAATCAATTTCACCGGCAGCGCCGGGCAGAGCTTTGGAGCATTCATGCCGAAGGGAATGACGTTCATGCTCGAAGGCGATGCGAACGATTACGTCGGCAAGGGTTTGTCCGGCGGCAAGATCATCGTCTATCCGTCGGAGCAATCCACGTTTGTGGCCGAAGAAAACATCATCATCGGCAACGTGGCGCTTTACGGTGCAACGGCCGGCGAGGCCTACATTCGCGGCATGGCGGGCGAACGATTCGGCGTCCGCAATTCCGGCGTGACAGCGGTCGTGGAGTCCGTCGGCGATCACGGCTGCGAATACATGACCGGCGGACGCGTGGTGATTCTCGGCCCGGCCGGAAGAAATTTTGCAGCGGGCATGAGTGGTGGCGTGGCCTACGTGCTCGATGAGGCCGGGGATTTTCCGAAGCGTTGCAACCAGCAGATGGTCGCGCTCGAGAAACTCGAAGATGCCGATGAGATCGAAGAAGTCTGGAAGTTGATTCAACGTCACCAGACCTACACGAAGAGCGATCGCGCCGCGAAGATTCTCGCGGACTGGAAAAGCTTCGTGCCGAAGTTCGTCAAGGTGATGCCGAAGGATTACAAGCGCGTGTTGCAGTCACTGAAGCGCGTGCAATCGCAGGGCCTCACCGGCGAAGAGGCGATCATGGCCGCGTTCGAGGAAAACGCCCGCGACGTTGCGCGCGTGGGCGGGGGATGAACTTTAACGCAGAGACGCAGAGAACGCAGAGAGCCGCAAAGAAAACAATTGATTCTTCTCTGCGTTTCTCCGCGACCTCCGCGACTCCGCGTTGAATCTGAATGTGAGTCATGCACGAGAACGAAATATCGGAAAAGATCATCGGCGCGGCGATTGAAGTGCATAAGTATTTCGGGCCAGGATTGGTGGAGCAGGTTTATGAAGAGGCATTGTGCCACGAGTTTAGTTTGCGCAACATCCGCTTTGAGCGGCAAAAGTTCGTGCCGATCTATTACAAAGGCGTGAAACTCGGCGTGCCGCTCCGATTGGATTTGATTGTCGAGGAAAAGGTGATTGTAGATTTGAAAGCAAAAGAAGAAGTGATCCGGCTGGATGGGGCAAAGCTGTTGAGTTATTTGCGCCTGTCAGGGCTGAAGCTTGGTTTGATCATCAACTTTCACGAGCTTGTGTTAAAAGATGGGATTTCGCGGGTGGTGAACGGCCTGCAATTGCCACCGCCTGAACCCGGTTCGTTCAGGCTTTGAGATTTCTATGGCAAACTTTAACGCTGAGACGCAGAGAAACGCAGAGAGGATCTTAATTTCTTTCTCCGCGTCTCTCCGCGTTCTCTGCGCCTCTGCGTTTATCCGGTTTCAAACAAGCAACTGACCATGGGCAAACCCACAGGATTCACTGAGTATTTGCGGGAATTGCCGCAAGACCGGTCCGCTGCCGAACGCACCGCGGACTGGAAGGAATTTCATTTCCACATGCCGGAGCCGAAGCTCCGCGAGCAGGGCGCGCGCTGCATGGATTGCGGCGTTCCGTTCTGCCACACCGGCCAGCTCGTCAGCGGCATGGCCAGCGGCTGCCCGATCCACAATCTCATCCCCGAGTGGAACGATCTCGTTTATCGCGGGCTTTGGAAGGAAGCACTCGAACGGCTGCACAAGACGAATAATTTTCCGGAGTTCACCGGCCGCGTCTGCCCCGCGCCGTGCGAAGGCTCGTGCGTGCTCGGCATCAACGCGCCGCCGGTCACGATCAAGAACATCGAGAACACGATCATTGACCACGGCTGGGAAAACGGCTGGGTCGTCCCTGAACCACCCGCGAAGCGCACCGGAAAAAAAGTTGCCGTCATCGGCAGCGGCCCGGCGGGACTTTGCGCCGCCGCGCAACTCAACCGCGCCGGTCATCTCGTCACGGTTTACGAACGGGCGGATCGTCCGGGCGGCTTGCTCATGTACGGCATCCCGAACATGAAGCTCGACAAGCAAGAGGTTGTGTTGCGCCGGCTCAAGCAGATGGAAGCCGAGGGAATTCAATTTGTCTGCAACACGGAAGTCGGCGGGAATCTTCCGGCGGAAAAGTTGTTGAAGGAATTCGACGCCACAGTTCTTTGCACGGGTGCGACCAAGCCGCGCGATTTGCCCATCGAAGGCCGCCAACTTGGCGGCATTCACTTCGCTATGGAATTTCTCACCGCGAACACGAAGGCGGTGCTCGACGGCCACAAGAACGGCAGCTTCATTGACGCGACCGGCAAGGACGTGATCGTCATCGGCGGTGGCGACACGGGTACGGATTGCGTTGGCACGGCGATGCGGCACGGCTGCAAATCGCTGGTGCAGGTGGAGATTTTGCCCAGGCCGCCGATGGACCGCGCGAAGGACAACCCGTGGCCGGAATGGCCAAAGGTTTACAAGCTGGATTACGGGCAAGAGGAAGCCGCCGCGAAGTTTGGTGATGACCCGCGCGTTTATCTCACGACGGCGACGAAGTTTGAGGCCGACGTGCACGGGCACGTCAAAGCCGTCCATACCGTGCAGGTGGAATGGACGAAGAACGACAAGGGACAGTTCATCTCGAAGAACGTGCCCGGCACCGAAAAAGTTTTGCCCGCGCAACTCGTCCTGCTCGCGATGGGTTTCCTCGGTCCGGAACAACCGTTGCTCGAATCGCTCGGCGTGGAACGCGACGCGCGCACGAACGCGAAAGCCGTGTTCGAGAAATACTCCACGAACATCAAAGGTGTTTTCGCCGCCGGCGATTGCCGTCGCGGCCAGAGCCTCGTGGTGTGGGCCTTTAACGAGGGCCGCGGCGCCGCGCGCGAGTGCGATCGCTACTTGATGGGCGCAACGAATCTACCGTAAGCGCTCCGGCCATTTTCCAGCGATCGAGCCGGTTCAACGCCGCAACCTATAGAATCGTTTGGTTTGATCCGCAGTTATGGGCAAGGTGATCAAGTCGAGGTCCGAACTCGAATCCACTTGATACAAGTCAGACCAATCCAGGAGATCCTTCGACTGCTGCACCACGACCACCGCCCCGGGATGCCGGTGGAAGGAGAGGTTGTAAATGTTGGGTCCGGCTCCGGGCGCAATCGTGATGGTCGAGGCGCTGTTGGTGCAGGCTTCGGCGAGGACGTTCCGCATCAGTTGCGCGAGACCGGGTTCTTTCATCAGCATTCCCCCGAACGTGATGGATCCGACGCTGAAGACAAGGCCGCCTGCCGGATGCGGAAAATACGACATTTCGGCATCACCGCCTCCGGCCCCGCTCAGGGTCGGAGGGTTGGCGGCAAAGGCCTTCGCCAGCACGACTCGGCCCGTGGGAATCGGATTGAGCGGCACCCCGGTCGGGGCACCATCATCCGTGGTTGAACATCCTGGGGCAATGAATCCGGCCGCAGCGGCGTTGTCGCTCTCGAATCCGGCGGCCATGCCGTTCAAGGCAGGGAAACCAGCGCGCGGGCCTTGGTGCAACCCGGGGAAATAGGATGCGGCCAGGGCATTCCACCCCTGTCCGATTTTATTGTCCGGATCAATGGTGACATTGGCTAGGAATGGATGCGCCGGCCTTAAAACTGTGTAGCCGCCACCATTCACAGAGCAGGCGGCGGTGGCCACGCCCAGCAAATCCCGTTCGTTCATGGTTGGCGCCGTTGCTTCCCGGAAGAGAAAGCCCGCCTCGTGAACCGTCCCGATCGTGGGCGCTTCATCGCCGTCATTCATGATCATGGTGGTCTGGTCGGGCGAGTAGGCGACACGTTCGTAGATGCCGTTCCCGCCGAGATAAATCAGGCTGCCGCCGTGTTCGAGATAATCCTTGAGATGCAAATACATCGCATCGGACCAGTATTCCGGGTGAGTGTCGATGACCAGCGCCCGATAAGAACTCATGTCGTAGCCGTTGTGAAAATCAAGGTCGGTGATCATGTCGGGGCGATAGCCGTTCGCCTCCAGCCAGCCAGTGACCCAGAGTTCTCCCGCGCCAAGATGAAATTCTCCATGACTGATGGAAGCTCGTTCGATAGTGTTGATCAGTCCTGAATTGATGGTCGTGGGCCGGAGAAAGCTAAGAATCGCACGCCCGTTATAGTAGTGCGATCCGCCCCAAACCGCGTTGTAGGAATTCCAGGTGTTCAGGTTCGCCAAGCAGGCGATCCTGCCACGGTTGGCGACGGCGGGTTTGACGACGAACGGAGTTTCAAACGTATTCGGGCTGGAACGGTCGCCGGGCTCGCCTGCCGGGAAACATTGGAAAAGATAGATACCGGACTCCCAATCAGCGGGGATGGTGAGCGAGTAGCTCTCGGGCCAGCCGCAACCGCGGCGCGCAGGCACATTGGGGTTGGGGACGAGCCGAAGCGAAGTGGTGATCGGCAAAGCAGGCTCAAGCTTCACGCTCAAGTCTGGCGTTTCGGTCGCATTGCCGATGAGCCGGGAAATCCTGATGCGCGTTGCGCCTCCCAGTGAAATCTTGAAAGAGATTTGGTCGCCCGGCGCACCGGAGGGCGGCCAGCAATACACTCCCCGGTGAAGTCTCGGCGCTGCGGACGCCCCCGGATTGATCGGATTGACGATGTCGCTTCCCGTCCAAACGGGAGCGCCGTTCACGATGCTGAGGTGGTAATAAAAAATATTCCCGACCTCGTCCACGCCATAGATGTTGCCGTTGCCGGTGGAGAAGACGTTTTGAAACCGGTTCCAGCCGTTTCCGACGTAGAGGCCGGTTGGATATTCCCAGTCTATGGTGCCGTTCCGCGCGCGGTCGCGGTAGTAATACATTTCGCCCGCCTCGTTGATGGCGTAGATGACTCCTTGCCGCCCTGAAATCACCCGGTTGTATATGCCCCAACCGCTGCCAATTTGGACGCCGTTCGCGGTTGGCCATACGGTGGTCGCCGTCTGGCTGTGCTGGTAAAAATAAAATCTTCCAACCTGGTCGATCGCGTAAATGACGCCATCACCGTCCCCCAGCAACCAGACATATTCCGCCCAGACATTGGTCAGGCTGATACGGGTGCCGGAGTCAGCCGTGAAAGTATGGACGCCTAACGCGATGTCATCGCGGTAGTAAATCAGTTCACCCCTCACGTTGGCGGCGTAGAGGATGCCATTCCCGTTGTAGATGAGGTGCTCAAAGTCCCAGCCTCCGTTCGCGAACACATCCTGGCTCCATCCCGGAGCCGAAGTCTCCGGCTGATGTCGGAAATAGGAGAGTTGGGTATCATCGCCGACCAGATAGATGCCGCCCCCTGGTGCGCCAACGTAGCGGATATAGCCCGCCTTGGCTGAAGTGGAACCAACAATCAGTCCGGTAAGAAGCAAAAGGCAAAGTCTTTTCATGGAGTTCGTCGTGGCGTGCTTCTGATTGTTCTACGCAGACTGGAATGCAAGTCAAGGAACGATTGGGGCGCGCAAATGGCGACCTTGCGCACACCGCCTGCCGACCTATAATGTCCGGCTGTGACAGCCCCCCAAAAAACCCGCGTCGTTTGCGGCATGAGCGGAGGAGTGGATTCCTCGGCGACGGCGGCGCTGTTGCTGGAGCAGGGCTACGACGTCGTCGGCATCACGCTCAAACTGTGGCCGCAGGATTGCGTGAATCGCGCGGAGGACAAGTGTTGCGGGCCGCAGGCGGTCACGGACGCGCGCTCCGTCTGCCACAAGCTCGGCATCCCGTATTACCTGATTGATGAAGCGGCAGATTTCCAGAAGCACGTCATCCAGTATTTCGCGGACGAATACAAAGCCGGTCGCACGCCGAATCCGTGCGTGATGTGCAATCAGAATTTGAAGTTCGGCCGGCTGATTGATCGCGCGGAGCAACTCGGCGCGGAGTTCATCGCCACGGGACACTTCGCGCGGTTGGAGCGGCGAGACGATGGTCGCGTGCTGCTCAAGCGCGGGAAAGATTTGCGGAAGGACCAGAGTTATTTCCTGTTCTCGCTACGTCAGGACCAGTTGGCGCGGGCGATGTTTCCGCTCGGCGAAAAGACGAAGAGCGATACGCGCGAGGTGGCGCGCCATTGCAATCTCAAGACTGCCGACAAGGAAGAGAGCATGGAAATCTGTTTCGTGCCGGACAACAATTACGGCGGCTTCCTCCAATCGGCGAACCTCGTGCAGAAACATCGCGGCGAGATCGTGGATGCGCACGGTCACGTGCTCGGTCATCACGACGGCATCGAGTTTTACACCATCGGCCAGCGGAAGGGTTTGGGCATCACCACGCCGAAGCCGGTTTACGTGGTGGAGTTGGACGTGGAGAACAACCGCGTCGTCGTTGGCGATGAAACGGCGCTCGACCGCGACGAGTTCACAGTGGAGCGGTGCAATTGGATTCCATTCACCGATCCGCCGGCGACGATGGAGGTGACGGCGAAGATCCGTTATAATCACCCGGGCGCGTCGGCGACCGTGACCCCGCAACCGGACGGGCGCGCGAAAGTGAAATTGCACACGCCGCAGCGCGCCATCACGCCCGGTCAGGCGGCGGTGTTTTATCAGGATGATCTGGTGGTGGGCGGCGGATGGATCATGCGCTGACCTTGCGGTTCCGGGAGCCGGGCGCATCCTGCATTGCCAGAACGCTTCCGACGTGACAGATTCGTTCCGGTTCGGCCCAGAGTTTTATAAATTCGCAGCGAGAGAATCGCTGTTCAATGTTTCACCAGAATACCGCCATGAAAACCAAACTCGTCGTCGCCAGTTTATTTTCCGCCCTCACCGTCACCGTCGCGCGCGCCGATGGCACGCCGCAGGAACTGCCGTTGGTCCAGGATTGGTCCGCCACCAATCTCATCTCCACGGAGAACGATTGGTCGGGCGTGCCGGGTTTCATGGGCTATCGGGGCGACAAACTCGTTCCCAAGCCGGGTGTGAATCCGCAGACCGTCACCGCCGATGGCGCGGGAACGCCGGTCAGCATTCTGGCCAACCAGAAAAATCCCAACACGCTCCGCACCGGCGGCCTCGCGGAGTTCGACACGCTCGCGGACCCGGTGGTCGCGTTCAAAGGTTCAGCCACCGCCGGCGCGCCGTCGCTGGTGTTGAATCTGACGACGAATGGCAAGAAGAACATCGCCGTCGGTTACAAACTTCGGGACATTGACGGCGCGGTGAACAACGCGGTGCAAGCGGTCGCGTTCCAATATCGTGTCAACACCAACGCGACCTACACCGACATTCCGTCGGCGTTCGCGCCGGATGCGAGCACGGGGCCGAGCCTAGCGACGTTGATGACGCCCATCGTGGCCTTGCTGCCCTCCGATACGGGCGATCAACCGCTCGTCCAGGTCCGCTGGATCACGACCAACTCCGACGGTAACGACGAATGGATCGGGATTGACGACATCACCGTCATCGGCGACGCGCTCGCCGGCGCGCCGGCCGCGGCGGCGTCGGTGCATGGCGACACCAATCGGGCGCCCGTCAAGTCGCTCCGTTCGCCGCGGGACCTCTCGAATCAGTAAGATCGCCGACGGCGGGAGAATCACCTTGCGCCGCCGCTTTGCGTTGTTAGATTGCCGTCCGCTTTTTCGCCCGGGCCGGGCGGTTTTCTTTTTTTAACCTGGAAACATTTGAATTGTGAAAGTTTTTAGCGGCACTGCGAACGTCCCTTTGGCGAACGCCATCTGCGATTACATCGGCATCAAGCTCGGAAAATGCGACATCCGCCCGTTCCCCGACGGCGAGACGTTCGTGAAGATCGAGGAGAACGTGCGCGGCGAGGATGTGTTCATCGTGCAGCCGACTTCGCCGCCGACGAACCACAACTTGATGGAACTTTTCATCATGATGGATGCGCTGCGCCGTTCGAGCGCGGATCGCATCACGGCGGTGTTGCCATTTTATGGTTACGCCCGGCAGGATCGCAAAGACCAGCCGCGCGTGCCCATCACGGCGAAGCTTGTCGCGAACCTGCTCGTGGCCGCCGGTGCCAACCGCATCCTCACGATGGACCTGCACGCGCAGCAGATTCAGGGGTTCTTCGACATTCCAGTGGATCACCTCTACGCGGCGCCGGTGATGTACGAACATTTGCAGAAGAAGAAACTCAAGGACCTCGTCGTCGTCAGCCCGGACGTGGGCGGGTTGAAGATGGCTTACGCGTATTCGCAGACGCTCGATGCCGGGCTGGCGATCATCGCGAAGCGCCGCAAGAGCGCGTCGGAAGTCGAATCCATGGCGGTCATCGGCGAAGTGCGCGGGAAAAACGTCTTGATGATCGACGATTTGACCGAAACCGCCGGCACGCTGACGAAGGGCGCGGAATTGCTGAAAAAGAAAGGCGCCAAAAAGATTCTGGCTGTCGTTTCCCACGCGATTTTGAACGATGTGGGAGTGGAAAGATTGCGCAAATCGGCGATTGACGAGCTAATCACAACTGATACAGTCCTGCGCCCTGCGATTCGGGGCGTGAGAATCACCACGCTGACGGTGGCGGGGCTTTTGGGCGAAGCCATCAAACGGATTCACAGTAATTCGTCGGTGACTTCGCTGTTTGAATCAAAAGGCGGGCGCACAAGTTAGTGCGGTTGCCGGAATAATTTTGCCATGAAATCTGTATTGTTGAACGCTTTTCCGCGCAGCCAAACGCGCGGCCGTAAAGTCAAACACCTGCGCGCCGCGGGCCGCATTCCCGCCGTCGTTTACGGCGGCCAATCCAAGCCGGAAAATCTCGAGCTGGTGTCCAAGGAAATGGAGGACCTCATCCATCATTCCGCCTCCGAGAACATCCTGGTGGACCTCGCGGTGGACAAGTCCAAGCGCCTCGCGCTCGTGCAGGAAGTTCAACACCACCCGCTCAGCGGCAAGGTGCTCCACGTGGATTTTCATGAAGTTTCCGAGACTGAAAAAGTCACGGTCATGGTGCCCGTCGAATCCATCGGCGAAGCCGCGGGCGTCAAGACCGGTGGCGGCGTGCTCGAACACGTTTTGTTCAAGATCAAAGTCCGCGCTTTGCCCAAGGATCTGCCCGAGCAGATCATCGTGGACGTGACCAGTCTCGAACTCGGCAAGTCCCTGCACCTCGGTGAAATCAAGGCCCCCGCCGGCGTCGAAATCCTGGGCGACAAAAAAGTTACCGTCATTTCCGTCGCGCTGCCGAAGACCGAAGCCGAAGAAGCCGCGGAAGCCGCCGTGCCCGCCGCCGGCGACGTGGAGATGCTCAAAGAGAAGAAGGAAGACGGCACCGAAGGTGCCGCGCCCGCGAAGCCCGGCGACAAGGCCGCGCCCGCGAAAGCCGGCGACAAAGCTGCGGCGGGAAAACCCGGCGAGAAGGCTGCTGCCAAGCCCGGCGACAAAGCTCCGGCGGCCGCTGCTGCGGGCGACAAGAAAGCCGCGGCTCCGGCCGAGAAGAAGAAATAGTTTTGACGGCGGCTCCGCGTTGCGGAGGCCGCCGCGCTCATCCCGCGCATGGAGCATTGGCATCTCATCGTGGGCTTGGGCAATCCCGGCGCGGAATACGCAAAGACGCGCCACAACGCCGGGTTCCTGCTCGCGGAGTTGCTGGCGAAACGCTGGCGAACCGAATGGAGCGCGGCGAAGAAGTTTCAATCGCGCGTCGCGAAAGCGGAACGAGACAGCCGACGCGTGGTGTTGTGCGAACCGCAGACGTTCATGAACGCCAGCGGCGAAGCAGTCGGAGCGCTGGTGAAATTTTATCAGTTGCCGCTGACGAAAGTGGTCGTGGCGATGGACGACGCGGATTTGCCGCTCGGAGAAGTCCGGTTGCGTCCGAGTGGCAGCAGCGGCGGACATCACGGGCTGGAGTCCATCGAAGCGCATCTGGGTTCGCGCGAGTTTGCGCGATTGCGGATCGGCATCGGACGCAAAGACGGCGCGCGGGAAATCACCGGCCACGTGCTCGGCAAGTTGAGCGCGGGCGAGCTGGCGGTGATGGAAAAAGTTTTGGCGCGGGCGGCGGACCAGATCGAATGCTGGCTGGCGCACGGCTTGCAGAAAGCGATGAGTCAATTTAACGGAGTCATTGAAGACTCCACCAACGAAGGCAAAGCAAAGTGAAACGATACGAAGGTTTGTTCATCTTGAATACGGCGGCGAAAGAAGAGGGCATCAAAGAAGCCCTCGACAAAATCGAGGCCGAGATCACCGCCGCCGGCGGCAAGGTCGAAACGGTCCAGAAGATGGATCGCAAGGCATACGCCCGCGTCGCCGACAAGAAACACAGCGCGGGTTTTTACGCGAACGTCATTTTCAACCTCGCGCCTGCGGCCATCGCCGCCTTGCGCGCGAAGTTCGCGCTGAACGAGGAAGTGTTCCGCGTGATCTTCACCAACTCGCCCGAACCCAAACCCGCGAAGTAAACTCGCAGAAACCGGAGGCCCTATGGCCAGTTTTAATAAAGTCATTCTCGCCGGCAACCTGACCCGCGACCCCGAATTGCGTTACACGCCCAAAGGCACGGCGATCGCGAAGATCGGTCTGGCTGTCAATCGCACCTGGACGGGTGAAGATGGCGTCAAGAAAGAGGAAGTCAGCTTCATTGACGTCGAGGCTTGGGGCCGCCAGGGCGAAGTCATCGCGCAATACATGAAGAAGGGCCGCCCGCTGCTCATCGAAGGCCGGCTGAAACTCGACACTTGGGAAGATAAAAATACCAAGCAGAAGGTCAGCAAACTCAAAGTCGTCCTCGAAAGTTTTTCGTTCATTGACTCCAAAGGTGGCGACGGCGGCGGCGGCAGTGCGCCCGCTCCCTCCCGCCCGGCGGCCACGCCCTCTGCGGCCCCCGCCGCCGAACCTGTCGAAGGCGACGGCCCGCCCGAGAGCGACGACGTTCCGTTCTGATTTAACGATTCAACGATTTAACGTCCCATGAAAACTGAAGTCATTCTCACCCAAAACATCGTCGGCCTCGGCGGTGAATCCGACCAGGTGCGCGTCGCCGCCGGCTACGCGCGCAACTACCTGTTCCCGCAGCGCCTCGCGATCCCCGTGAGCGGCGCCAACAAGCGCCACCTCGAATCGCTCCGCCAGCGCCGAGCCGAGCGCGAAGCCCACGAGTTCAACACCATGACCGAACTCTCCAAGGGCCTCGCGAAACTCGTCTGCGTCATCAAGGTCAAGGCCGGCGAAGACGGCAAGATGTTCGGCGCCGTCACGTCCGGCATGATCGCCGACGAGATGAAGCACCAGTTCGACGTCTCGCTCGAAAAGAAAAAAATCCAGCTCGAACACCCGATCAAGACGCTCGGCGAATACGAGATCGAATTGAACCTGCACGCCGAGGTCAAAGGCACGCTCAAGCTGCGCATCGAAAGCACCACGCCGGCCACCGTCGTCGAAACCGTCCCGGTGGATGCGAAAGCCGAAGCGCCGCGGACCGAAAAACGCGGCCGCCGCCCCGAAAAAGTCGAGGCCGCCCCCGCGGAGAAACCCAAGGCCGAGAAGGCCGCACCGCGCACCGAAAAGAAGCCCAAGGCGAAAGCCGAGTAAGCGAACGGAAACAATTTCAAAGCCGCGGCGTTTGCCGCGGCTTTTTTGTTATCACCAATCCTTCAAGACCTTTCCGCGATTCTTCGGCTCTTGTGGCCGGAATTGCAGCACCTGCTCCTCTCCCTTTTGCGCGTCGAGCAGTTGTTTCGCCTCCTCGGGCGTCATCGCATGCGCCTGCATTGGCTTCTGCTCCTCCGGCTTTTTCTCGTCGCTTTTTGATTCCTGCGGCTTCTGATCTTGCGGTGACGGCTCGGGCTTCTTCTGCTCCTGATCTTTTTTTTGTTCGTCCTGCTTCTGTTCCTGCTGCTGCTGTTGTTGCTGGCTTTGCGACTGTTGCTGCTGGTTCAGGAGTTCTTCGAGCTTCTTAAGTTTGACGTCGTCGGGGAACCGTTGCAGCCCGTTCGTCACCGCCGCCTTCGCCGCCGGGATGTTGTTGGACAGATAAAACATCGCGCCGCCGTGGAAGAAATCCTCCGCGGTTTGCGCGCGTGCCGCCGTCAACGTGAACAGCAACAGGCTAAGGCTGAACAGGCGCCGGAGTGGGAGTCGCGATGTCATCAATGTTTTTCAGTTTCTTGGTGAATTCCTGGAACGGTTTCGCCGCGATGTTTTGCTGGACCAGCGGCTCCATGATTTCCAGCGCGCGGTGATACGCCCGTCGGCGCAACGATTGATCCGCTTCGGCGCGCATCCGTTTCGCGATCTCGCGCAATTGCTTCAGTTGTTCAATCCCCGATTTCACAAACGTGAGGTTGTGCGCCGCGTCGGCGTCATTTTTGTCCAGCTTCACTGCGCTCTCAAAACTTTTCGCCGCCGCTTCCCACTGCGCCTGCAACGCGTCCAGTTCCTCCGTCATCGCACCGGCTCGGAACTGCGTGTTGCCGAGATTGTAGTAAGCGGCCTGCTGCAATTTCACATCCTGCGCGTTGGCCGCCGTGGTGAAATATTTTGCCGCGAGCGCGTAATTCGTCGCGCGATACGCCGCGGCACCGGCGTTGAACTGCAACCGCGGGTCGTCCTTCTGCTTCTCCATGGCCTGCTGATATTCCTTCAACGCGCTGTCGAAATTGCCCGCGTTGAAATCGCGCAGCGCGGTCGCCGGCGAAGCCAGCGCGAGGTTGGGCAACGCCAGCAAAGCGAAGATCGCCAGCATGGCGGTCGGAGCGCCGATCTCCTGATCGGCTCGTTGGTCGCCTGGCGCAGAATTTGATTCGAGCCGAACCTGAGTTCGGCGTTCCTTTTCGCGGCGGCGCTCCGGCAGCAACATCTCGAAGAACAACAACAGAATCGCCGCTGATAGCGGCCAGTGATAGCGCTCGTTGGGCCGACGCACCAATTTTTCCTGCCCTTCGGATTTCGGCAGCGGCGCCAGTCCGTTCTCGTAAAGCGTGTCCATCGTCTTCGCGCCACGCAGCGGGAGATAGAATCCACCGTCCGTCGCTCCGGCGATTTGCTGAAGCAACGGCTCGTTCAAGTGTGACGCCACCGCGTTTCCCTCGGCGTCGCGGATGTAATCAATCCGTCCCTTCGCGTCCTTGACGCGGAGCACCTCGCCCTTCTCCGTCCCGATGCCGATGGTGAAAATCTTCATCCCTTCCTTCGCCGCCTTCTGCGCCGCCTCGAGCGCGCCTTCATCGTTGTCTTCGCCGTCGGTGAAAACGACGAGCACCTTGAAGTTGTCGCCCTCCTTGAACGCGGAGAGCGCTGTGTTGATCGCCTCGGCCAGCGCCGTGCCGCCCTGCGGAATGATGTTCACGTCCAATGCCTCGACACTCTGGCGAAACGCGTTGTCATCAATCGTGAGCGGGCATTGCAAAAACGCGCTGCCCGCGAACGCCACCAGCCCGAGCCGATCCGACTTCGCGTGCTGCATCAGATCGAGCGCCGCCAGTTTCGCGCGCGCGAGCCGGTTCGGCGCGATGTCCTCGGCCAACATGCTTTTCGACGTGTCAATCGCGACCACGATGTCCAAACCTCTCTGCTTCGATTCCTCCCAGGTGAATCCCCATTGCAGCCGCGCCAGCGTCACGATGATGAGCGCGACCGCCAGCGTGAGACAAACGTAGCGGATCTTCTGTCGCACCGGCGAAAGGCCGGACACCAATCCGGGCAGCAATCGCGCCTGGATGAATTGCGTCATTGCCCGCTGCCGCTCACGCGTCGCCCACCAGAAAAAAGCCACGAGCGCCGGCAGAAACACCGGCAGCAACCACAAGATTTGTCCGTGCGCGAAATTCATTTTGGCATTGCCGATTGCCGATTGCCGATTGCCGATTTGATTTGTAGTTTCGCCGCATGAATCCAACCGAATTGAAATCCAGAACCAAAACCTTTGCCTTGCGAGTCATCAAGTTGACCCGGGCGATTCCCAAAAACGATGACGCGGGCCGCGTCATCACCAAGCAAATACTGCGCAGCGGCACTTCTGTTGCGGCCAACTATCGCGCCAGTTGTCGCGCGCGTAGTCAGGCTGAATTTATCTCCAAAATCGGAATCGTTGAAGCGGAGGCTGATGAAACTGCGCTTTGGCTCGAGCCCTCGGTGGAGTCGGGCATCATGCCCGCGCGCAAACTTTCCGCGCTTTTGAATGAAGCGAATGAGCTGACTGCCATCATGGCAGCGTCGCGCAACACCGCCGCCGGAAAGTGATTCCCCAATCGGCAATCGGCAATCGGCAATCGGCAAGCTCATGGCAGCCTCCTAAAAACCGTCTGCCCCAGCGCAATCTCCGTCAGCAACACCGCCAGCCCGACCGCCGTGAACCACCCGAACAGTTCCGTGTGATGCGCTAGCTTCTTCACCTCCGCCTCGGTCTTTTCCAGCCGGTCAATCTCGGCGTAGATCTGTTGAAACTTTTCCGCGTTGTCGGCGCGATAATATTTGCCGTGCGTCGCGTCGGCGATTTTTGTCAGCGTTTCCTCGTCAATCTCCTCCGGCGACCGCGCATCGCCACGCCGCCCGACGCCGATGGTGTAAACCTTCACGTCCAGCGCCTTCGCCGCTTCCGCGGCCGTCAGCGGCGACACCTTGCCCGCGTTGTTCTGGCCGTCCGTCATCAGGATCACGATCTTGCTCTTGGACTTCAACTCGCGCAAACGGTTCACCGCCGTGCTCAGCGCGGAGCCGATGGCCGTCTGCCGCCCGTCAATGGCGCGCAGGTAAAGCCGGTTGAGATTTTGCAACAGGAAATCGTGATCGAGCGTCAGCGGCGACGCCACGTACGCATCCGAGCCGAAGACCACGAGGCCGATGCGGTCGTTCGGGCGCTTGTCAATGAACTGCTTCAAGACTTCGCGCGCCATCGTGAACCGGTCCACCCGTTGACCGCGGATGGCGAAATCCGGCGCCGCCATGCTGAAGGACATGTCGAACGCCACCGCGATGTCCACGCCGCTCGCCGTGGCCTTGGTCGTATCGAACTTGGTGAAGCGCGGTTGCGCCAGCGCGATGATGAACAGCGCCAGCACCAGCCAGCGCAGTGCCGCGAGAAATCCGCCGGATCGCGCGCGCGTGACGTTCGTCACCGCGCGCAAGAGTTGAACCGACGAGTACACGAAGGCCGGCGGCTGGCCGCGCCGACCCTTCAGCCACGCGGCCAAGGGCAGCAGCAAGAGCAGCAGCAGGAAATATGGATGGGCGCAGTTCATGCCGGCTGTGGACTCCGGACTCTGGACTCTGGACTCTGGACTTCCGGCGGCTCGGTTTCCTCAACCAATCTCAGGGCCGCGCCGTGCAGATCGCGCAATTCCGGTTCGCGCGGCTCGTATTTCGCGAACTTCACCAGGTCGCAGCTTTGGAGAAATTCGCCGAGGTTTTCCTTCTGGTCGCGGGTGAGCCGATCGGTGTTCTGCAATTCGTACAGAAATTCCTCCGTCGTGCGCTCCGGTGCGTGAAACTCGAATCGTTCTTCAAGATACCCGCGCGCAATATCCGAGACCGCGATGACAAACGGTTTCGGCTGCGCGATGAGTGCCAGCGCTTCCAGCAACTTTTGTTTCGCCCGCACATGCGCCGGGATGGGCGGCGCGGCGTGAACTTCCGTCTGCTTCCGGCGCCACCATTTCCACAGCGCGAACAGCACGGCCCCGAGGACAAATGCGCCGAGCGCCCACCAAAGCCATTCCCACCCGCTCGCGATCTGCACGGGCGGCTTGATGTCGCGGATGTCGTTCACGTTGGCGGCGAGTGACGGCGATGCTGCGGCTTGGTTTGTTACTGGCATAGCCGTGAAGTGGCGAACGTGTTGCGTATTGCGTGTTGCGTGAACACGCCGGGAGACGTCGCTGCAATACTTGACGCAACACGCAGCACGCAGCACGCCCCGCCCAACTTCGGACTTTGGACTTTAGACTTTAGACTTCGGCTCATCCCCTCAACCTCCGCTTTTCCCGCGTCTCGAAGAACTTCGCCAGCGCCGCGCCGTAGGGTTGATCCGTCCGCAGTTGAATCGCGTCAATGCCAGCGGAACGAAACAATCGCGCCGTATCGGTCTGCGCCTTGGCCTGGCGCTCGGCAAACGCGCCCCGTTTGCGCGCATCGCCGGTGTGAATCTCAACGACTTCTCCCGTCTCCGCGTCGCGCAAGACAAGTCGCCCGAGCGGCGGAAGTTCCAGTTCAAATCGATCCGTGATTTGCACGGCTACCACGTCGTGGCGGCGGTTGGCTTGCTTGAGCATTGTGAAGGAAGCCTGCGCGAGCGATTCGAGCAGCATCATTTGCGGGCGGAGCTTGCGGCTGCGCTCGTTCTTCGCTTCCGCGGGTGATCCGATGAAGTCCGACACGACCACCGTTACGGCCTTGCGCGATTGCACCCGCATCAAAAACTCCAGCGCCGCGTTCAAATCCGTCCCGCGCCGCTTCGGCTCAAAAAACAAAACCTCGCGGATGACGCGCAGGACGTGGCTGCGGCCTTTGCGCGGCGGGATGAATTTCTCCACCTCATCGCTGAAGAGGATGAGGCCCACCTTGTCGTTATTACGGATGGCGGAGAAGGCGAGCACGGAGGCGATCTCGGCGGCGAGTTCGCGCTTGGACTGGTCGCGCGAGCCGAACAGTCCCGACCCGCTAACGTCCACGACGAGCATCAGCGTGAGTTCGCGTTCCTCGACGAACTTCTTGATGAACGGATGATTCATCCGCGCGGTGACGTTCCAGTCAATCGCGCGCACGTCGTCACCGGGCTGGTATTCGCGCACCTCGTCAAAGTTCATGCCCTGGCCTTTGAAGACGGAATGGTATTGGCCCGCGAGCGTTTCGGTCACGATGCGGTTCGTGCGCAGCTCGATCTGCCGGATTTTTTTGAGAATCTCGCGGGGAATCATGGGTGGTGTGATGCGTGATGCGTGATGCGTGATGGGGAAAACTCTGCTTGCACGCTCGAACCGGCGCGATAAATTACCGCCATGAGTGCGACAGAAATTCTTGCAGCCGCAATGGCGCTTCCGCTCGCCGAACGCGCCGAGATCGCCCAGAACTTGTGGGAAGACATCTCCAGCAATGGATACGATCCTGATTTAACCCCGGAACAAGCGGCTGAACTTGACCGCCGCCTGGCTGATTTCGAAAAGAATCCCCACGACGGAATTCCTTGGGAACAAGTCGAAGCTGATCTCAACAAACGCTTCGGCTGGAAATAAGTCTGCCGGTCATTTTCAAGCCCGCTGCCCGTCTGGAGTTCGATGAAGCGGTTGTTTGGTATGAAGGAGAGCGTCCCGGATTGGGGCGGAAATTCAAACTGGAAGTGAAATTGGCGCTCAAACGAGCACAAGCCAACCCGGAACTTTTTCAAATGGTTCGTGGACGGGCGCGGAAGATTCGCCTCCGGCGATTCAAGAAATACGCCATCTACTTCGCGGTCAAGGATGATGCCTTTGCGGTGCTCTCCGTTTTCCACGCCTCGCGCAATCCGGCGGAACTGGCGCGGCGGCTCGAATGATTGGCCCGCGAGCGTTTCGGTCACGATGCGGTTCGTGCGCAGCTCGATCTGCCGAATTTTTTTGAGAATCTCGCGCGGAATCATGGGGAAATGATGAATGCAGAAAGCAGAATGAAGAATTCCGCGTGAGCCGAGTTCGCAAGCATAACCGCGCCCATCGGTAAATCCCAACGGGATTCCGGCCTCCAGCCCAGGGTTGCGAGGAACGAGCTACCCTGGGTAACGGGAATAATAAACCCACCCAACCCCAACGGGGTTGCGGCCATCGGTGGCGTGCAATCTAATGATTCAATCCCACACATAACGTTCATCAAATTCAATTTCATGTTTGCGCAGCAGCGTGCGAAGTTCGTCCTGAAAGGTCGTTTTCCGATGATGCTCCTCCTGGCTCGCGATGTATTGTTTTACCTGCTCAAGGTTGGATTGGCTCACCGAGAAATCCGCATAGCCGCCTTGCCATTCAAAATCGGCGTAGTCGCAGCCATGTTCTTTGAGCCAGCCGTTGGAAATCCGTTTCAGTTCCTTCACCCATTCTGCTTGGGTGATGGTGCGAGCAAAACGGCAGAGCAAATGAACGTGGCCTTCCACACCACCAACGATGAGCGGCGGACAGTCGAGCGTCTTGGACACGCCACCCATGTAGGCGTGCAGGGCATCACGCACCGTTTTGTCACGGAGGAACGGGCGGCGATCCTTCGTGGAGAAAACGAGGTGGAGATAAACGGCAGAGAGGGATTGCGGCATGGTGCGTCAGACAGGTTGCCACAACGCCGTTGGGGTTGTGATGATGAATGATGAATTCGCGCGCGTGGGTTTCATCGCCAATGGTGAATCCCAAAGGGATTCCGGCATACAGCCCAGGGTTGCGAGGAACGAGCTACCCTGGGTGAACGGAATTACGTTTTCATCAACCCCAACCGGGTTGTGGCTAACTCCACGCGCGGCGGACAAAAACGGAAGGGCCGCAACCGCGTTGCGGTTGGTGAATCTTTCAGGACGCTGACCCAGGGTAGCTCCTGCGTCGCAACCCTGGGCTTTGGGGCGGAATCCCGTTGGGATTCGGGCACAGCCGCGCTCCGCCGAATCCGTCACGAGGCGGTTCGGGCGCAGCTCGATCTGCCGGATTTTTTTGAGAATCTCGCGGGGAATCATTTCCCACCTCCGAAGACGTTATCAGGATCGAAACCAAACTTCTCAAATGCCTCGTGCCTCAACAGCCAAGCAAAGTAAGGAACTTCCGAAGCCAAGCCGTCAGCCAAAGGATGAATAGCAACCAATCCTGCCGCCTCCGTGAAATAATCTCCGTGGCTTACCGCTTTGGCTGAACTCGTTTTGGGCGGCATTGGAAACTGGCCGTCGTAAATGTGGTGGATTGGCCAACCGTTGCCGTTGTTCCGATTTGGTCTTTCGCCGCCTGCAAAGAGAAAAACCATTATGGCCGGTCCGTTGCAAAGGGTGTTGATTTTAACTCCTTTCGACTTTAGCAGCGATTTCAATTCTGGAGTGAAAGTGTGGAAGCTTCCGCTTTCTCGAACACAACTCGTAATTAACAGATGCGCTTTCTGCGGCCACCTGATGAATTCAATTCGATTCACCCAAACGTCATCTGCAATTTTCAAAATTGCTGGCGGCGTTTTTGAACGAAAATGTTCTAGGACTCGATTGCCCATTGGAATTATTTGCCAAGACAGTTTTACGGCACGGGCAGTTCATCAAAGATTTTCTGGATGACTGTTTCGCTGGTTTTTTCCTCGGCCTCGGCTTCGTAGGTGATGGCCACGCGGTGGCGCAGCACGTCCATGCCGATGCTCTTCACGTCCTGCGGCGTGACGTAGCCGCGGCCTTTCAGGAACGCGTACGCCTTGGCCGCGAGCGTGAGCGCTATGGTCGCGCGCGGCGACGCGCCGAGCTGGATGAAATCCTTCACCGCGATCTTGTAATGGTCCGGGTCGCGCGTGGCGCAGACGAGATCCACGATGTAATCCTTCACCTTGTCGTCCACGTAGATGTCGTTGATGATTTCGCGGGCCTTGAGGATTTGCTGCGGCGTGACGACCGCGCTGCACGTGGGCGTGCCGGACGTTTTCGCCATCACTTCGAGAATCTGCCGCTCCTCGGCGCGCGACGGGTAGCCGATCTTGAGCTTGAGCATGAAGCGATCAACCTGCGCCTCGGGCAGCGGATACGTGCCTTCCTGCTCGATGGGATTTTGCGTGGCGAGCACGAGGAAGGGCTCGTCCAGTTTGTAGGTCTGGTCGCCGATGGTGACCTGCTTTTCCTGCATGGCCTCGAGCAGCGCGCTATGCACCTTGGCGGGCGCGCGGTTGATTTCGTCGGCCAAGATTATATTTCCGAAAATCGGGCCTTTGCGCGTGGTGAAGCCGCCGGATTGCGGGTTATAAATTTGCGTGCCGACGACGTCGGCAGGCAGCATGTCGGGCGTGAATTGCAGGCGCGAGAATTTGACGTGCAGACAATTGGCGAGCGACTTCACGGCAAGGGTCTTGGCCAGGCCGGGCACGCCTTCGAGGAGGACGTGGCCGTTGGCGAGCAGGCCGACGACGAGTCGCTCGGTCAGGTAATGCTGACCGACGATGACTTTTCCCAGTTCGTTGAACAGCGGGTGCGTAAATGCGCTGGCTTCTTTGACCGCTTCGTTGATGGCGTTGATTCCTGTGCTCATATTTGTTTTCCGATTCTACGGACAGATGGACAGCGAATCCAGCCGGAGTGTTCAAGGGATTTTCTTACCGCGGATGGACACCGATAAACACGGATGCGGGCGGAGCGCGGACTTCAGGCCGCTTCAACTTCGAGAAAATCTGCGATTTACGAACGGCTCAAACCATCCGGATCGCGAAGCGGCGTGAACGCCGCGCGCCGGGAAATTTTTCATTGCACGGGCGTGGCGGTTTGCGATGCACCCCCGGCATGAATACCAAACGCCTCATTCTCGCCATCATTGTCGTTTTTGTCGCAATATTCGCCACGGACTTCGTCATCCACGGGGTGTGGCTGAAAAATGATTACGCCGCCAGCGCCGGCTTGTGGCGGCCGGAAGCGGAAATGCAAAAGTTTTTTGGCTGGCTGCTGCTCGGCCAGTTGCTCGCCTCCATCACGGCCACTTCACTTTGGGCGAAAGGCTTCGCGGAAAAGAAGTGTCTGGTCAGCGCGGTGATGTTCGGGCTGTTCATGGGCTTGTTCATGCAGGCGAACACGCTCATCACCTACGCGGTGCAACCACTGCCCGGCGCCATCGCGGTGAAATGGTTCGTGGCCGGCGCGGCGCAAGGCGTGTTATTCGGCCTGGTGATGTTTTGGGTTTACAAACCGAAGCCCGAAACCACCCAGGGCGGCAAGAGCGCCTGACCTCGGATCAAAAGCGCCGGCGGGCCTCGGCGATATCACGCGCGATCTGGCTCTTGAGTTCGTCGAGGGAGGAAAACTTTTTCTCATCGCGGAGTTTCGCGGCGAAGGCGACTTCTATTTCCTCACCGTAAAGTTCGCCCGCGAATTCCAGGAGATGAACCTCGACGCGCGGTGGCGCCGCCGGTTGCGCCACGGTCGGGCGGAGACCGATGTTCAGCACCGCGCGAAAACTTTTTCCTTCGACGCTGGCGTGCGCCGCATAAACGCCATTCGGCGGCAGCAACAAGCCGGTCGTGTCGAGGTTCGCCGTGGGGAAGCCGAGCTTGCGACCGAGCTGATCTCCGCGGACAACATTTCCGGCGAGCGAATAGGCGCGGCCCAACATCTGGCTCGCGGCATCGAAGTCCCCGGCGCGAATGGTGTCGCGGATGCGCGTGCTGCTGACGGTTTCGCCATCGAGCGCGATGGCGGCGAGGCCGTGAACTTGGAAACCAATTTCTCCGCCGAGCGTTTTCAGCAGCGCGACATTGCCGCTGCGTTGGTGGCCAAAAACAAAATCCGCGCCGACGCAGATGCTTTGGATTTTCCCGAGGTCACGGGCGAGCGAACGGATGAATTGTTCGCCGGTCTGCTGGCTGAAGGATTTGTCGAAGGGAATTTCCAGCAGCGCCTCACCGCCGAGCGCTTCGATGGCGCGGAGCTTTTGCGGACGCGAATAGATCAACGGCGGCACGCGGTCGGGCGCGACGACGGTGTTCGGGTGTTTGTCGAAGGTGACGACGAGCGCGAGCGCCTCGTGTTGGCGCGCGTCATTGATCGTCTGCCGGATGATCTGCTGGTGACCGAGATGCACGCCGTCGAAGACGCCGATGGCGAGGCAAACCTGGCGGTGGCCGGGCTTCAGCTCGGTGGCGGAGTGAATGACGTTCACGCGGGGAAAAGCTCCAACATCCAAGCTCCAAGCTCCAGAGAAATTCCAAGCGCCAAACACCAATACCAACTGTTGCGACCCGGCCAAAGATTGGAGCTTGGAATTTGGTGTTTCTCTGGATGTTGGAGCTTGGAGCTTGGAGCTTTCATGCCGCCGCCAGTCTCAAAAACGGAATCACGCGTTTCTCCAATTCGACCGTCGAGAGCTTCAAGACTTCGTCGAGCGGCTTCGCGTCGGCGACATCGAACTTGCCGGAGACGCTGCGGCGCAAGGTCGCGAGGTGCGCGCCGCAGCCGAGTTTCTGGCCGAGATCGTGCGCGATGCTGCGGACGTACGTGCCCTTGGTGCAGGCAAGCTTGAAGGTGGCAAGCGGCTCGGCGTAAGCGGTAAAACGAAAATTGTAGATGTGGATGAGCCGCGGCTCGCGTTCCACCTCGATGCCTTTGCGCGCGAGTTTGTAGAGCGGCACGCCTTTGATCTTGATGGCGGAAACCATCGGCGGGACTTGCATCTGATCGCCGATGAACGTGGTGGCTTCCTCGTTGAGTTGGTCAAGCGCCAGCGGTGGGACGGGCAGTGAGTTGGTGATTTCGCCGTCGGCGTCGTAACTGTCGGTGGCTTCGCCGAACTTGATCGTGCCTTCGTAAACTTTGTCGTCGCCCATCAATTTTTCCGAGAGCTTCGTGCCGCGCCCGAGCACGATAATGAGCAGACCGGTGGCGTTGGGATCGAGCGTGCCGCAGTGGCCGACTTTTTTGATCGCGAACTTGCGGCGGATGGCATCCACGACATCGTGCGAGGTCGGGCCGGCGGGTTTATCAATGAGGATCGCGCCGTCGAGGGCGGTGAGTTCTAACATGGCAAAGATTATTTTCTGCGTTGCGGCGGCCTGGTCGTCAGGCCGAGACTCCAACGCATTTCCGCCCGCGGCAACCTGGCGAGCTTCAAAGCCTCGGCGGCATCGGCCCGCTCGGCGGATTCACCGGGATAGCGCACCGTCACGGCATAGTGGGTTAGTTTGGCGAGGTGATCTTTCCACGGCTGCCAGAGCGGCTCGACTTTTTGGACCAGCGCCAGAAACGCGACGAGGTCGTGAGTTTTTGGAAAATTGATGTCCGCCCGGATGAGCCGCGCCTTGAGGTATTTTTCCACGCATTGTTGCGCGTGGAAGCAGACGGCGTCGAAGTTTGCCCGGCGGCGGACGCGGAATTCACGTTGCGCCGTCGCCCAATCCGCCTCGGCCTTGGTGATCCACTCGGCGAGGTCAGGCGGCATAAAGCAATTCACCCTTCCCGGTGGCTTCCCGCAGGAAAAAATCCCCGTTCGCCAGCCGGCGGCTCACTTCTTTCGGCGTGCGCACCACGAGGTCGAGCGGGAAATCGGCGTCAATGCGGCCGCGAATTTCCGCAGCCTTTCGAAAACCTTTTCCGGTGAACGGCATCACGACCAGCAAGTCCACATCCGAATCCGCCGTGGGCCGGCCGTAGGCATAAGAGCCAAAGAGGACGATGCGCTCCGGCTGGAACAGCCGCGCGATCTGTGCGCACACCCGCCGGATTTCCTGCCGCTTGACCTTCATGCTCATTGCATACCAGACCGCCCGGAGTTCTGCCGTAAAAATTTATCGCGCCTGGTTGATCGCCTTCTTGATGGCCGAGATGACGCGGCGCTGGGTGGCGAGCGGCGGGCCGGGGATGCGCGCGCCCGCCGCGGCGGGATGGCCGCCGCCGCCGAATTGCGCGGCGATTTCATTCACGTTCACCTGCCCGCCTTTGGAGCGGAGACTGATGCGCGTCAACTCGGGTTGGATTTCCTCGAAGACGCACGCGACGACGACGGGTTCGATGGCGCGGATGTGATCAATCAAACCTTCGGTGTCGTTGCTCTCGGCGCCGGTGCGGGCGAGGTCGGCTTTCTTGAGCCAGAACCAGGCGATGCGGTCGTTGTGCGTGAGCTTGAACTTGCCGTAAACGTGCTTGAGCAATCGCGCGCGAGAGAGGGGGAACGATTCGTAAACTTCGCCGCAAATTTTCGCCAGGTCCGCGCCGCGGGTGACAAGTTCGCCGCCGACGTGAAAGGTGCCGGGGCGCGTGCTCGGGTACTGGAACGAGCCGGTGTCGGTGGAGACGGCGGTGAACAGACAATCCGCGATGCGCGGGGTGACGGGCCAGCGCGCGATTTTCAGCAGGCGATAAATCAATTCGCCGGTCGAAGGGTCGCGCGGCGAGACCCAGTTCAAGTCGCCGTAGCGCGTGTTGCTTTCGTGATGGTCAATGTTGATGAGCGGTTTCCGGCGGGCGATGAACGCACCGGCTTTGCCGAGCCGCTCGAAGCTCGCGCAGTCGGTGGCGACGACGCAGTCGAACTTGATGCCGGGTCTCGGTTTCTGGAAATCACCGTCGCGGTCGAGGAAGCGATATTTCTGCGGGATGGCGTCCTCATTCCAGCAGAAAACCTTTTTGCCGTCGGCGCGGAGGGCGAGGGTGAGGCCGAGTTGTGAGCCGATGCAATCGCCGTCGGGCCGGACGTGGCCGACGACGCAAATTGTTTTCGCGGCGCGCAGCGCGTCGAGGATGCGATCAATGATGGGCGGATGAGGCTTCATGCGGATCGCTTGGGAACATTCAACATTCAACATTCAACGCCCAACGCCGAGTCAAGCTGCGGCAAGCGCGTTTCCTTTCTTGGATGTTCGGCGTTGAATGTTGAATGTTGAATGTTCTCATTCTGCTTCTTCTTCGCTCGGTGCCACCGGTGAGGTCTTGTCCAGTTCCTCGATGATCTGCATGACGCGGTTGCCGCGAACGATGGAGTCATCCACGACGAAGCGGAGCGTGGGCGTGTATTTCAACACCACCGCTTTGGCGACGAGGCCCTGGAGGCGGGTGCGATGTTCGGTGAGCTCGGCGAGGCCGCGTTTTTGCTGGTCCGCGCTGCCGAAGATGCTGATGAAGACCGTGGCGGACTTCAGATCGCCGCCGCACGCGACATCGTTGACGGAAATCAGGCCGCATTCGGCGACGTTGAACTCGCGGCGGACGGCTTCGCCAATCCCCCGTTTGAGGAGTTCGCGGACGCGGAGATGTCGGTGGCCGGGCATGGCTGCGAGATCAAGATTGCGATTACGATTAAGAGGGCCGAGAGCAAAGGTCCGCCCTCTTAATCGTAATCTTTCTCTTAATCATAATCTCGTTCTTCTCACAATTTAGCCGCGGTCTTCTCGATGGCGTAACACTCGACGAGGTCGCCGACCTGGATTTCGGTGAAGCCTTCGATGCGGATGCCGCATTCCATGCCGGCGCGGACTTCGTTGACTTCGTCCTGGAAACGGCGCAGCGACTGCGTGACGCCCTCGTAGATGACATCCTTGCGGCGGCGGACGCGGACCTTGCCGCGCACAATGCGACCGACCGTGACCATGGAGCCGGCCACGGGCACGCCCTTGGACAGGTTGAAAATCTGGCGCACTTCCGCCGAGCCGACGATGACTTCCTTCGCGACGGGATCGAGCAGACCGGCCATGCCGGCTTTCACGTCGTCAATCAGTTCGTAGATGATCGCGTAAAGTTTGATCTGAACGTTGACATGCTTGGCTTTCTCGGCGGCGGTGCTGTCCACGCGCGTGTGAAAGCCGAGAATGATTCCGGTGGAAGCGGAAGCGAGGGCGACGTCGTTCTCGGTGATCGCGCCGACGTCGCTGTGGATGACTTCGAGCGTGACCTTGTCGCTTTCGATCTTCTTGAGCGCCTCGACGATGGCCTCGACGGAGCCCTGGGCGTCGGCTTTGACGACCACTTTCAGCGCCTTGCCCTGCTGCGAGTCGAGCGTGGCGAAAAGATTTTCGAGCGTGACCTTGGATTTGGCTTCGAGACTTTCGGCGCGCCCGGCCTGGGCGCGTTCGGTGGCGAGATCGCGGGCGGTGCGCTCGTCTTCGCAGACGCTGAATTCCTGTCCGGCATCGGGCACGCCATTGAGGCCGAGAACTTTCACCGCGACGGAGGGCGAGGCTTCCTTGAGCCGCTTGCCCTCCTCGTTGATGAGCGCTCGGGTTTTGCCGTAAAACTCGCCGCAGATGATCACGTCGCCAATGCGCAGCGTGCCTTTGCGCACGAGCACGGTGGCCATCGGGCCGCCGGGTTCGATGCCGGACTCGATGACGTTGCCCTTGGCGTGGCGGTCGGGATTGGCTTTCAACTCCAGCAAGTCGGCCTGAAGCAAAATCATTTCGAGCAACTTGTCCACGCCCTGCTTGGTCAGCGCGGAGCAATCCACAAAGATTGTTTCGCCGCCCCAGTCGTCGGGCACGAGACCTTTTTCCTGCAACTGCTGGCGCACCTTCATCGGGTTCGCGTTCGGGTGGTCGCACTTGTTCACGGCTACGAGGATGGGAACCTTCGCGGCCTTCGCGTGGTTGAGCGCTTCCACGGTTTGCGGCATGACGCCATCGTTGGCGGCGACGACGAGCACGACGATGTCGGTGACGTTCGCGCCGCGCGCGCGCATGGAACTGAAGGCCGCGTGGCCGGGCGTGTCGAGGAACGTGATCTGTTGATGTTCGCCTTTGCGCTCGGGATGGGGGAAAGAAATGGTGTAGGCGCCGATGTGCTGGGTGATGCCGCCGGCTTCGCCCGCCGCGACGTTGGCCTTGCGGATGACGTCGAGCAGCGAAGTCTTGCCATGATCCACGTGTCCCATGATGGTGACGACGGGCGGACGGGGTTTGAGCTGCTCGGGTTTGTCATCGAGGTCAACTTCGATTTTTTTGGCGGGAGCGTGGACCTGGCCTTCACCTTTGGCGCGCTTCTCGACTTCGAACCGGACGCCGTACTTCACACAGATTTGCGCGGCAATTTTTTCGTCAATCGCCTGGTTCACGTTGGCGAACACACCGGCTTCCATCAGGTCGGCGATGATCTTGAACGGCTTCTGCTTGAGCTGCTCGGCGAGTTCGCGGACGACGATGGGCGGCTTGATCGTGATGACCTGCGCGTCGGCGGGTAAATTGACTTTGGGCGCGGCGGGGCGGGCGGGTTCGGCAGACTTCGCCGGACCGGATGATCTTTGCGGAGAGGATTGCGATTGGCCTGGGCCGCGACCGCCGCGAGTGTCGCCGCCGCGACGGGCAAAATCGGTATGACCGGAGGCCTGGCGGCCGGCCGGTTTCGGAGCCGGGCCGCGTTCAGGCGGCTTGGCCGGCGGTCGTTGAGTGAGTTGAATGAAGCCGACTTTTTCGCCGACTTTGGGTTTGGGCGGTTCGAGCGGTTTCGCGGGAACGGCTGGCGAGGCTTCGACTTTCGCTTCGGCGAGCGGGGTCAGCTCGCCCGGAGTTGCCGTCGGGGTTTCGGAAACTTCTGGGGCTGGCGGGGCAATTTCAACCGGCGGCGGCGGCGCGGTGATTATTTCAATCTTTTGATCTACCGGTGCCGGTTTGGGTTTCTCGGGCTCGGGGGGTGCGGCAATTCTGGCGGCGATTTCGGGATGCGCCTTGAGGATTTCGTCTTCGAGGTATTTAGCGGTGATCTTATCGAGCGAACTGGACGGGACTTTGGCTGCGGCCATGCCCAACGCTTTGGCTGCGGCTAGGATTTCCTTGTTCTCCAAGCCGAGCTTCTTCGAGATGTCGTAAATGCGAACGGGCATAATGCTTCCAGACCGCGAACCACTGTTGGAATCGAGCCTTCATGGCTGTTTCCAACGAACAAAAAATCCTGCTGACTGCTTCATGAAAACCTCACGCGGCGGCGACGTCGCCACCGAGTTGAATCTTGCGGCGCTCGGCTTCCGTGCGGGCGGCTTGCAACACGGTGCCGGCCTGATCGCCGATCTGCGGAATGTCTTTCAGATCGGTCTCATCGGCCTGCAACAAATCTTCCAGCCGGGTCAGACCGGCGTGAACCAGCGCATCGGCTTGTTCGCGGAGAATGCCCGGAATGGACGCGAGCAGTTCCACGGCTTCGGCCACCTTCTCGTCAAAACCTTTCGTCACGATGACCTCGGCTTCGATGTCCACCTGCCAGCCGGTGAGCTTCGAAGTGAGCCGGGCGTTCTGGCCGCGCTTGCCGATGGCCAGTGAAAGCTGGTCCTCGCTGGTGATGATGCGGACGCGGCGGTTGGCTTCATCAATCTCAAAGGCCTTGAGCTTGGCGGGATTGAGCGCGTTGGTGACGTATTCGCGGACGTTGGATGACCACTTGATGATGTCCACCTTCTCGTTGTTGAGTTCGCGCACGATGTTTTTCACGCGCTGGCCGCGGAGACCGACGCACGCGCCGACGGGATCCACTTTTTCATCGCGCGTCCAGACGGCGAGTTTGGTGCGGAATCCCGCCTCGCGGGCGATGCCTTTTACCTCGATGGTGCCGTCGTTGATCTCGGACACTTCGAGTTGGAACAGCTTGATGACAAACCGCGGATCGGCGCGGGAGAGAATGATGTCGGGGCCGTGCGGGCCTTGTTCGACCGCTTTGACGTAACAACGGATGCGCTCGCCGATCTGGTATTCCTCCGTGGGCACGCGCTCCTTGTTCGGGAGCAGGGCCTCGTATTTGCCGAGGTCAACCATCACGTCGGAGCGGTCGAAGCGGCGAACCGTCCCGCTGATGATGTCGCCGACGCGATCCTTGAATTCGGTGAAGATGAGCGCCTTTTCGGCGCGGCGGATCTGTTGCATCAGCGCCTGCTTGGCGTATTGCGAAGCGATTCGGCCAAAACCCGCGGGCGTGACTTCCACTTCCACTTCGTCGCCGACCAGGACGTCGGCTTTGATGCGCCGGGCGTCGAAGACGGAAATCTGGTCGTGCTTGGAGATGACCTTGTCCGAGACGACGAGTTTGGCAAAGGCCCGGATATCGCCGTTCTTGGGATCAATCTGGACGCGCATTTCCCGCGCCGGGCCGACCGCCTTCTTGGCGGCGGACAACAGCGCTTCCTGCACCGCCGCGACGAGAATGTCACGGCTGATGCCTTTTTCTCGTTCCCAAAATTCTAGAACCGCTAAAAAGTCAGCATTCATACGCACGGAACGGCAACCCCTCGCGGGGAACAAAAAAGTCGGCAGATTGTTACTCTTCCGACTTTCACAGCTGGCGAAGCAGCAAAACTATACCGTTGTATCGTGACCTTAAAAAAAGCGGGAAAAGCCGTCAAGCCTTAAAACCGGAACGACGCTGCGCATTCGACTGGGAATAGCGGACGTAACCCCGTCAGCCTGAAAATTTTTTGCATTTGAGCGCGACTCGCCGCACCATGGTTTCATGACGCAACCGTTGGCCATTGTTTTCTGCCAAAAACTTTTGACGAGCCGTCAGTTGGTGAACCGGTTGCAGGATTTGAGTTATCGGGTGTAGACCGTCAACCACGCCGCCGAACTTGCCGGGCTGGCCGTGGCCGAGGGGGCGATGTTGCTGATCGTTGACCTGGATTCGGCCGGGATTGACCTCTGCCCATTGATTGCCGAGCTGCGTGGGAATCCGCAGACCCTTCACCTCCCGATCGTAGCCTTCTCCGCGACCGCCGAGAAACTTCCTGCGGCCCAGCGGTCCGGCGCGAACGTGACGGTGGATGAAGCGGCTCTATTAACCCATCTTCCTCAATTGCTCGAAGAAGCTTTGCGCGTCTAATGCTGCGACACCGAAAGCGATTCGGGTTTAACGGCGAACGATATCCGAAGCGATCGTGTGAAAAACAAAACCTTGACCAAACAAAGTTAAATTCCTATCCTTGCCACCAGTTCGGGCGTATGAACCACTAAATTTCCCACTTGGACGGGCATAGGATCCAGCTGTGCCGTACGCGTGACTTTTTTGTGGCCCGCCCGAACGGCCCAGGAGAGAAATTATGGCTAGCGGCAAAGTAAAGTGGTTCGACAACAAGAAAGGCTTCGGTTTCATCGCGCAGCCTACCGGTCAGGACGTTTTCGTTCACCACACCTCCATCATGGGAGGCGGCTTCAAGACCTTGCTTGAAGGCGAAGAAGTGGTCTTTGACGTCGTCCCCAGCGATAAAGGACTGAAAGCTCAAAACGTCCAGCGTTTGAATCCCCACTGACGCCGGATCGCGCGGCGGGTTGCCAAACTGAAAATTTCGTCGCGCGCGTCCGCCCGGTTGCCTATCCTCCCCGCATGTTGGAAAACTGCGGGCCGCGGATTTCGAGCCTATATCTTCACGTGCCCTTTTGCGCGCAAAAATGCGCGTATTGCGCCTTCTTTTCCGAGGCCTCCAGCGGCGAACTCATCAACCGCTACGTCGCCGCGCTCGTCCGCGAAATGGAACTCGTCGCGCATGATCTTCAACCGCGCACCATCTTCTTCGGCGGCGGCACGCCCTCGTTGCTCAACCTGCGCCAATGGGAAAAAATCCTCCGCACGATGGAACGATTGAACCTTCTCGGCGCGGAAGAATTCACCGTCGAGTGCAATCCCGCAACCGTCTCGGCCGACAAGTCGAAACTGCTCCGCGACTTCGGCGTCAACCGCATCTCGATGGGCGTGCAATCACTCGACGAAGCGTTGCTGGATCGGCTTGGCCGCATCCACACGCGCGAGATGGTTTTCAAATCCTTCGACACTCTGCGCGCGGCGGGCTTCGACAACGTGAATGTAGATCTCATGTTCGCCATTCCCGGCCAGACGATGAAAATCTGGCGCGCGACGTTGACCGAGGCGCTCTCGCTCGGTAGCGAACATCTCTCCAGCTACGAAGTCATCTACGAAGAAGACACGCCGCTCTTCGCACAACTGCAAGCGGGCGAATTCTCCGTGGACGAAGACCTCGCCTGCGACATGTACGAAGATTTGATCGCGCGCACCACCGCCGCCGGTTTCCACCAGTACGAAATCGCCAACTTCGCGCGGGATGCGGCTCTCAACTCTCAACTTTCAACTCGCAACTTCCCCTCCCACGCCTGCCGCCACAATCTCAACTACTGGCGCGGCGGTTCGTTCCACGGCCTCGGCCCGAGCGCGACCGGTTACGTGCGCGGCGTGCGAACGAAGAACTGGTCAAACACCCAGCTCTACTGCGAGCAACTGGAGAAAGGCAAGCGCGCCATTGAATCGCGCGAAGAACTTTCCCCGGTCGCCCGCGCCGGCGAAACCGCCGCGTTCGGTTTACGGATGAACGCCGGCTGGCCCTTCGCGGATTTTCAGCGCACGACCGGCCACGACTTGCGCGGCGAATGGTCGGCGGACATGGACGGCCTCGTCCAACGCGGCTGGGCCTCCCGCACCCCGGAGCGGTTTCAACTCACGCACGAGGGCCTGCGCTTCGCCGATGCCGCCGCGGAATCGTTTCTCCGTTGAGTGTAGCCACGAAAAAAACACAACGGGCGCAAACGAGTTGATACAAATTACACGAAGGGTCGCCGATTCGATCCGTGACCAGCGGGGAAACGCCTATCGCACCGCCGCCCTCACTTGTTGAACCGGAAGTTCGTCACGTCGTAGTCCTGCATCACGTACGTCTTGAGTTCCAACCGCTGTTTGCCGGCGCGTTTGGCTTGTGTCTCGCCGCCCGCCGCCACCAAATCCGCAAAACTGATGATCTCGGCGCGGATGAAACCATGTTGGATGTCCGTGTGGATCGTGCCCGCCGCCTCCCACGCCGTCAGGCCGGCGCGAATGGGCCACGCGCGGTTCTCCTTGCCGCCCAAAGTCAGAAAACTGATGTAACCGCTCGCCGCGAACGCCCGCACCAGCAACGCGTCCGGCGCGGCCAGTTCGGTTTCCGTGGCCACCACCACCGGCTTGTTCGAATAAAAATTGTGCGCCGAAATCACCGCGAGTTCGTCCGCCGTGAGGCCTGCGGCGGAAACGGGCTGCTCGCTGACCAGCGCGTCGGCCAGCTTCTGCAACACCGCCTTCTCGGCCGCGCCCGCGTCGCGACTCATCCGCGTCTCGACGAAATCAAGGTCCTTCATCAACAAGTCGCTCAACGCGGCGTGGCTGGTGAGAATGGCGTCGCAGGTGAGCAATTCTTTTTCCTCCACCACGTCCACTTGGGCGCAGGTTTTTTTCTGCGCCTCGACCAGCTTGTCGGCCTGGTCCAGCCGTGGGTCCTTGAGATTGTGCTTGCCCGGCGCGATGCCTGAAATGCCGAAGAGGCAGAACTTCATACGCACTGCTTAGGCCCGGCCGGGCGCGCGGTCAAGGTTGGAAAACGGCGGAACGTGAATCCGGGTGCGATTAAAGGCGGGAGAGGGTGAGCGGGTGCTGGCGGTATTTTTGGACTGCGGTGGCAAGTCGGACGCGACACCGCTTTCGAGCGAACGGGGCGGGTGGCTCATTGCCCTCGCCGTCGTCGGGGCCAAAGCGGTGTCGCGTCCAACTTGCCACCGCAGTCCATAATGCCCTCACCCGTGAATGGCGCTTAGTTAAGGGCATGTGTCGTTGATTTTTTCTGGGTGGCTTCGGCAATTGTACGCGAATATAACTGGATCCTTGGAGCGAATTGTTTCAAAGTGGCGCATGAAACAAACGACTCC
>SIBJ01000099.1 GCA_009695195.1 Pedosphaera sp. | reverse complement strand
GCGTTGACTGCCAGACAGCAGATGTGAAAATCCAGCGAGGAATGGAGTCGTTTGTTTCATGCGCCACTTTGAAACAACTCGCTCCAAGGATCCAGTTATATTCGCGTACAATTGCTGACGCGTTTTTCCTTATCTAAGCGCCATTCTCGACAGCACCCTCTATGGCGATGGCCACATTCGTTGGTTTAGACGGGTACAAAAAAATGCCTTGTGCTCCGTAACTTTTCGAAAATTCTTGGTCACAGGGTCCGTTGGCATATTGGCAATAATTCGGCGGCTCCTGCAGGCCCTGTTGTATCCCAGAGTCGTGTTTTAACATGGTTCCAAATCGTATGCGTGCTCGCGCGTTAGGCAATCTCGAAAGAGCGAGGGATCAGAAGCCGGAACCCAAGCGTGAGACGGCGTCCGGAAGGTTGAAGGAGCGAAAATCGAAGTTCAAGGTGTGGAGGGCGAAGGACGAGGGCGGAAGCCGGAGGTCAGAGGGCCGATATGTGACATCTGAGATCCGACATCCAACTTCTGAGCCTGCTTAAACCGATCAATACGGCAGCGGAAATTTCGCCGTCAGTTCACGCACGCGGCCCCGGACCTTGGCGATGTTGTCGAGGTTCTTTATGTCGAGCAGCACTTCGCTGATCATGTCGGCGATGGCGGCCATCTCGGCTTCCTTCATCCCGCGCGTGGTCACGGCGGGCGTTCCCAACCGGATGCCGCTGGCTTGGAACGGCGAGCGCGTCTCGAATGGAATCGTGTTCTTGTTCACGGTGATGCCCGCGTCGTCGAGCGCAATCTGGCAATCCTTGCCGGTGATGTTGCGCGCGCCCACGTCCACGAGCATGAGGTGATTGTCCGTGCCGCCGCTGACGAGGCGGAAACCGTTTCGCTTCATCCCGTCAGCCAGCGCCTTCGCGTTGCGGACGATCTGTTCCTGATAACTCTTGAACGACGGCTGCATCGCTTCGTGGAAGCAAACCGCCTTGCCCGCGATGACGTGCATCAACGGCCCGCCCTGAATTCCCGGGAACGCCTGCGAATCAATTTCCTTGGCGTACTTCTCCTTGCAAAGAATCAAGCCGCCGCGCGGGCCGCGCAAAGTTTTGTGCGTGGTCGTGGTGACGAAATCCGCGTGTTGAATCGGGCTGGGATGAATTCCCACCGCAACCATGCCCGCGATGTGCGCAATGTCCGCGAGCAAATACGCGCCGACCTCGCGCGCGATCTCGCCCATGCGCGCAAAATCAATGATGCGCGGATACGCGCTCGCGCCGACGGTGATCATCTTCGGCTTGTGCTCGCGCGCCATGGCGGCGAGTTGGTCGTAATCAATCCGTTCGTCGTCCTTGCGCACGCCGTAGTGGACGATCTCGAAGAATTTGCCGCTGAAGTTGGCCTTGTTGCCGTGCGTGAGATGGCCGCCGTGCGACAAATCCATCGTGAGCATCTTGTCGCCGGGTTTCAGGAACGCGAAATACACCGCCATGTTCGCGCCGCTGCCGGAGTGGGGCTGGACGTTCGCGTGGTCGGCACCGAAGAGTTTCTTCGCGCGATCAATGGCGAGTTGCTCAACCACGTCCACGTTTTCACAGCCGCCGTACCAGCGTTTCTTCGGGTAGCCCTCGGCGTATTTGTTTGTGAGCACCGAGCCTTGAGCTTCCATGACGGCGGGGCTGGTGAAGTTCTCGCTGGCGATGAGTTCGATGTTCTCCTGCTGGCGCAGGCGTTCGTGTTCGACGGCCTCGGCGATGGCAGAGTCCACATTTTGCAATCGGAGTTCGGGAGGTGTCATCTTGGGTTCCATCTTGTGTACGCGGCGCTCGTGGCGGCCGCCTTCAAAGTGCGTGTTGAGAAAAATATCCACGATGCGCTTCGCCTCGTCGGGCGCGGTGAACTTGCCGGACAGACACAGGACATTCGCGTCGTTGTGCATGCGTGTGAGCGCGGCGGATTCGGTGTCGCAAACCATCGCGGCGCGGATGCCGGCGATTTTGTTGGCGGTGATGCTCATGCCGATGCCCGTGGTGCAAACGAGCAGGCCGTATTCGGCCTTGTGCGCGGCGACGGTTTGCGCGACGAGATGCGCGTAGTCGGGATAATCCGTCGAGTCCTTCGAGTACGTCCCGAAATCCGTGAAGCTCACGCCGCGTTCGCGGAGATATTTTTTCAGGAACTCCTTCAAGTCGTAGCCGCCGTGATCCGCGCCGATCGCCACGGTCGCCTGCGCCGCCTTGCCACCGACCGGTTGCCGGTGCTGGTCGAGATAGCGCAGGATGGACGCGATGCCCTGCTCGATTTGATCTCGGCAATTGGTGTAAACCTCGTACGAACCGCCGATGGGATCGCTGATGTCCTTCTCGAAGGGATCGAGCGTCTCGTCGAATTCGCGCAGGAGAAAAACTTTTTCCGCCATCTGCGGATACAACAACATGACGGTATCCACGTGGCTGTGGGTCATGCCGAAAATGTAGTCGGCGTCGCGCACGAGTTGCGCCGTGAGCATCCGGCTGCGTTGCTGGGAGATGTCCATGCCGAGCTCGGTCATGGCCTGCACGGCGAAGGCGCTGGGCGGCTGGCCGTCAATCGCGCCGAGGCCCGCCGAAACCACGCGGTAATCGCCGCGGCCCGCGACGGCATGGCGAAACAGGCCCTCAGCCATCGGGCTGCGGCAAATGTTCCCCGTGCAAACAAACAAAACGGTTTTCATTCAGTTCGGAAACGACGAAAGGAAAGTTTGGTCGGGCCGGTGCAATCGTCAACCCCGAATACTCTTCTCATCGGCGGCGAGATCAATTGCTGGTTCTCCGGACCACGGCCAGTCCTTTCAACAGGTCCACGGCCCGCGCCAGCACGGGGTCGCGGATGAGCGGCTTCTCGGCCTCACCGGCGCGACCCGTCGGGAATTCGGCATCCAGACTCAAGCCATCCTTGCGGGCGCGCACCAGGTCCGCCTCGTTCGGACGCGGTCGCCGGGGCGGTCGGTTGGTGTTCGCCGGTGAATTGGTCGCGGCCAATCCCGCCGTCGTGTTGGTCACGGACTTGCCGCCGGCGTACGGATCGTCCACAAACACGCGCTCTTCGCTCGCGCTCGTGGTGACTTCAATGTCCGGTTTCACACCCTGCAACGTCAACGCCGTGCCGTCGCCAAGTTTCACCGGCGAGACGGCGATGCGCACGCGCTGGCCGCTCTTCAATGAGAACTCTTTCCCGATCATCGCGCCGCCGGCGGTGCGGCCACCGAGAATCAGCGCCGCACCCGTCTCGCGCATGACCGCCGCGAGCGCTTCAGCCGCGCCGACGGTATCGCGATTCACCAGCACCGTGACGGGAATTTTTATGGCATCATATTTTTTTGAAGACTTCACCGCGCCTTCGCCCCAATCCAAAAGCGGTCGCTCGTGAACCTGAAACAAATCCGCCGTGGCGGCGGCGGCGGCGTAGTCGTCGCCTTCCGCGAACCGCACATCGAGCACGACGCCCTTCAGTTTGTTGGTCGCCGCGGCGTGCGCGATGGCTTCCTCGACCGCTTTGTCCAGCCCCTCCGCGACGCGACCCACGCGCACCCACGCCACGCCGTCGTCAAGCACGGAAGATTTGGTGACGAGCGCGACGTTGCCGGCGGACGGCGCCGCGTCGTGCGTGAGGAGCGTGACTTTCCCGCGCAACGCGGTGAGCAATCCCTCGACGGCGGCGCGATTCAACTCGTCCTCCGTCGCGCCCTTCAGATTTGCGCGAACCAGACTCATCAACTCGTTGAAGTCAGGAGCATTATTCGTCGTCGCCGCGCCGGTGGGAATCGCGATCAGCAGGGCGACGGCAAAATGGTTGAACCCGAATCGTCTCATGTCGCCGCCAAAATGCGCGACCAGACGGTGGAAGTAAAGCAACGAGGCGCGCGGCGAATCGCAAGCGGCTTATTTCGCCTCCAGCCGGATGTTCGTGTCGGACTTGATCGTGGTCGGCAGTTTTTGGGCGCCGCCGCGGGCACCCATCGCGATCTCGGCGTGGCCGTCCATCGTGGCCTGCGTCGGCAAAAGCTTGGCGAGATCAATCGTCATCGTCCCGCTGCCGGTGCCGGTCAGTTTGCCCGGATCAACTTTCCCCTGTGTCGCCGCGGTGCCGGGACTTTTGGGCAGGGCGGCGCTTTGCGCGACCGAACTTTTGAGAGTAAGAATGTCGCCCGCGACCGATACCAGTTCATTTGTCGTCGTCTCATCAATGGTCATGCCTTGCGATTTGAGTTTCTGTCGGACCTCCCATTTGGCGCCGGGCCCGATGGCTTCCGCCGGCAGATGAAACTCCACGTTCACGATCGAATCTTTCATCTGCTCCAGGGCCTGCCGCGTCATGGGATCGGTGCCGGGCGGAATGATCACCTCGGATTTCTTGATGAGACCGCGAGCGGTTTTTGTACAGGCGATCTGAATCCCTTTCATGTTGCCGAAGAGCGTTTTCAACGCGGCGACTGTTTGGGGATTGCTGCCGGCTTCCTCCAACACGCTGATCTCTTCGATGACCAGATCGCAGTTGATGTCGCCCTCCGCCGTGACGCCTTTCGGCTGCGCGCTCACGGTCATTTGCATCGCCGGCGCCGGCGTCATGGTGACCGCCGCATCCCCGACACCGATACCCGACGCCATCTTGATCGTCATGACCGCCGTCTGCTTCTCACCGACTTTGGGCTGGAGGCGAAAAGCCTTGCGCGGCTCCGCGCCCGCTTCGAGCAACTTCACCAGCGCCAGCGCCGGCGGCGCGGCGGGCTTGGCCACGGGCTTCGGCTCGGATTTCTTTTCTGGCGCGTGGACACTCGGAGGTGGCGCGACGGGTTTTGGCGACAACGCCACGATCCGCTCATTGAGATAATTCAGCCGGAAGGAAACTGTTTTCACATTCCAAGTCGGGTGATCTCTTTTGAATTTCAGCAGCGCCGTCTGCGCTTCCTGATATTTGGCCCGGGCCAGTTCGGTCTTGCCGCCTTCGCTCAAGGTGTCCGCCTGTTCGATGACACTGTAAATTTGCAGATACTGCTCGTCCAGCCCCTGCCCGCGCGCCGGCGCGGAGACGAGCAGCAACGCCAGAACGATTGAGCCCGACATCCATTTTGCTCGGGCGTGAAATATGTTTTTCGCGGCCAGGGCGATCAGACGTAGCTGGTTCCCGTAAAATGTCATGGAGCGCAATCTAGTTGGCGGTCGTGAGGGGTCAAATGAAAAGGAGCGGTAACATGGCGCGGGTCGTATCCTTTGAAAACGTTTTCCCGGCGCGCGCGCGTCACGCCACCGGCTCACGCGGGAATGCTTTGGCCGCGATGTCCCGTCGGAAGTGCGCGCCGTCGAAATGGATTTTCTCCACGGCGGCGTACGCGGCGGCTTGCGCGGCTTTCAAATCCTGGCCCAGCGCCGTCACGCCCAGCACGCGACCGCCATTCGTGACGATGCTGTCCCCTGCCCTCGCCGTGCCGGCGTGGAAGACTTTTGTGTCCGGCACCGCATTCGCGGCGTCGAGGCCGGTGATGACTTTGCCTTTCGCGTAGCTGCCGGGATAACCGCCGCTGGCCATCACCACGCACACGCTCGCTTGTGGACTCCATTTCAATTCCATCTTGCCCAACGTCCCGCTCACGCTCGCGTCGAGCAGTTCCACCAGATCATTTTCCAAGCGCGTCAGATAAACCTGCGTCTCCGGGTCGCCGAAGCGGGCGTTGAATTCCAAAACTTTCGGGCCGTCCTTCGTCAACATCACGCCGGGATACAGGAGGCCGCGATAATCAATCCCTTCCGCCGCACAACCGCGCAGGAACGGGTCCAGGATTTTTTTTGCGGCCGCCGCCAGTTGCGCGTCGGACAGAAAAGGCGTGGGCGAATACGTGCCCATGCCGCCGGTGTTCAAACCCAGGTCGCCGTCGAACGCACGCTTGTGGTCTTGCGAGGTTGGAAAAATCTTCGCCGTCGTCCCATCGCACAGCGCGTGCAGGGAAACCTCGATGCCTTCGAGAAATTCCTGGATGACCACGCGTGAACCCGCCACGCCGAAGGCTTTGCTGACCATGATTTCGTCCACGGCCTTCTCGGCTTCAGCCAGGTTCGCGCAAATCAAAACGCCTTTGCCGAGCGCGAGGCCATCGGCCTTCACCACGCATTTGCCGCCGAGCGAGGCGCAGAATTTCTTCGCCACCGCCACGTCATAAAAGGTTCCTGCCGCCGCCGTGGGGATGCCGTATTTCTCCATGAACTTCTGCGAGAAAACCTTTGAGGACTCGAACCGCGCCGCCTTCTGGTTCACGCCCCAGATGCGCAGGCCGTGCTTCTGAAATAAATCCACGATGCCGAGCGCGAGCGGATTGTCCGGGCAAACGACGGTGAGGTCCGCCTTCTTCTCCTGCGCGAACGCCAGCAGCTTGGGTAATTCGTCCGCAGCGAGGTTGACGCACTCGACCGGCTTCTTCGTTTTCTCCGTTCGCTCCTGTGCAATGCCCGCGTTGCCCGGCGCGCACCACATCTGCGTGACGTGCGGCGACTGCGCCAGTTTCAAAACCAGCGCGTGCTCGCGTCCGCCGGAACCGATGACGAGGAGTTTCATGAATCAGTTTTCCGCAGATTACGCAGAGGGCGCGGATTTAGAAAGCGCAGACGTGGATCACAGTCCAGATGCCAGCGCCATAGGCGACTGCCCCGGAGCGCGGGCGGTCCCTCGCCCGCAGCACTCACGCACGCTGGAAGACTCCCGGATTTTCCAACACCTCACTCCCTTCCACCCGCTGCGCCCGGGGACCGGTCGCGGTCCGTCAGAGGTGCAGCGCGCCATTCTCATCCCGGAATCGTGCGCTGCTCCACGGCCATTCCTTCGGCTCCCGGACCAGAAACGCTTTCACCGGATTGTTCTCGATGTATCGGCGCGTTTTCAATTCATGCCCGCCATCGCGCATGTAGGTGTCCCAGCAATCTTCCGCCAAGAATTGCCCGCGTCGCCGCAGGAGTTTGTTCGCTTCGCGCGCGGTGTATTCCTTGAACTCACGCACGATCCTTCCCAACGGCACGGCCTCCACCTTGAACAGCGCGTGAATGTGGTTCGGCATCACGACCCACGCGCGCAGGTCGTATCGTTTGCCGTGATAAAACCGGAACGCTGCGTCCACCAACCGCGCAATGTCCACCTGCCGCAGCGGACACTCACCGCGTCCCTTGTCCAGATACGCCTCAAGTTGGATATGACGTTCGCGGTCATCCTCCACCTGGAGCAACGCCGCCCACTCGGAACGCAACGTCGCCGGATAAGAGTCCGCGACGTGAAAGGTGATGAACTGGGTGAGTCCGGGTTCATCGCGATGGGGCAGATATCCGCGCTCGTGCCAACCACGAAAACCCTGCATCGCCTCCTCACGCTTTGGCGGCGACGACCAGCGACGCTTGGCCGCGACCAGTTCGCGCACGCCCGGATTGTGCGGCGGGCCGGAGCGACGCGGTTTGGGCGGCTGGCTCATGCGGATAATTGGCGGTGAATTCGCGGTGTTGGCAAGCGACAAACAAAGCGGAGCGCGGGCGGTCCCTCGCCCGCAGCGCGTCCGCATGCTGGAAACCGTCGGGATTTTCCTACGCCTTGCTCGCGATTCACGCGCTGCGACCGGGGACCGGTCGCGGTCCGCCGGGGCGCGGGCGGTACCCGCCCGCAGCGCGTCCGCACAGATGGAGACAACGGAGATTTCCTACGCTCTCCTCGCTATCCAGCCGCTGCGACCGGGGACCGGTCGCGCTCCGGGGTTCACTTCCGCTTCCGGGCCAGCACGATAATTCCTAGCGCCATTAGACCGACCACCGTTGGCTCGGGGACGATGGCGACACGGAAACCCACAATGTTATCCTCACCCGCCGGGTCGTCGCTGCCTCGAGCCGACGCGCGCAGGCCGCCCACGCCGTTGACCCACGCCCCACCGCGCCACCCGCGCGAAGACCCGCTTATTACTGCGTCGTTCCACTCCCGCACATTCCCGCCCTGATCAAACGTCCCGTAAAAACTATCCGCCAAGCTGAACGCCCCGGCGTCCGTCAGCGCGTTGCCTGTGGGGAAACTTGTCGAACCGCTCACCGCATACCCGTCGTTGACACCATCCACCGGCGCGACATCCCGGAAAAAGTTCGCGCTGTTCGGGTCGCTCGCGCTCCCATTCCGGCTGTTGGGTATCGCATTGTTCGCCGTCGGATAGAGCCAATAGTTATCCACGTCCCCGCCTTGCCCCGCCGGCTGATGATACGCCGCCTTATACCACTCGTCCTCGCTCGGCAATCCATACACCCAGCCCGCGTTCCGCAGAATAATCCCCGTATTGCCCGTCAACGTGTACGCTCCCGTCTCCGTCGTGCCCGCCAACTGCAACCCCGTCGGCTGCCCGTTCTGCAGCCAGTTCACAAACCGCGCCGAATCATACCAGCTCACATACGTCACCGGTCGCGCCCCGCTCCCAATCACCGCATACGTGTAGCTCCCCGACACCCCGCTCCGCGCAATGCCCGCGATGTTCACATTCGCCGCCATGTTCGCGTTGTAAAGCCCGTAGGTGTCCGTCGCACCCACGGCGTTCAGGAACGTGCTGTATTGATTGAGCGTCACCTCATATTTGCCGATCCCGTAGTCGTAACCCACCGCGCCATAGGTGGTGGTGTCAGCCGCGTTCCCGGCGTTGCCCACCGGCACAAAATCAATCGAGATTTGCGCGGCAGCCGTTTGCGCCAGCAGCCCGCCCGCCGCGAGCGTGAGGCCAAGGAGTTTGGAAATGGTTGAGGTTTTCATAAGATCGGAAAATTGCGGTTCTGATTTCGTCTTTTTTACCTCGTTTCCCCCACATTGGTTAAGGTGTTTTTTGCCCGGCTTCGGAGCGCGACCGGTCCCCGGTCGCAGCACCTGGATTGCGAGGAGAGGTTGGAGAATCCGGACGGCTTCCGTGTGCACGAGCGCTGCGGGCGAGGGACCGCCCGCGCTCCGTCTCGGACCGCGACCGGTCCCCGGTCGCAGCGGGTGAATTACACGGAGAGGTTGGAAAATCCGGACGGCTTCCGGCATGCGGGTACGCTGCGGGCGGGGACCGCCCGCGCTCCGTCACCTACCAACCGCACTCCAAAACATCACACCACCCGCGCCTCGCCCTTGCCCTTCACCACTTCGCCGATGAGCCAGGCTTTGTGCTTTTGCGCGTGGATGAATTTCAGCACGGCATCCGCCTGGTCCGCCGCGACGATGGCCACCATGCCGATGCCCATGTTGAAGACTTGATACAATTCTTCGTCCGGCACCCCGCTCTTCGCTTCGATGATTTGGAAGATGGGCAGCATGTCCCACGAGCCTTTGCGGATGACGACATCGAGCGACTTCGGCAATACGCGCGGAATGTTGTCCACGAAACCGCCGCCGGTGATGTGCGCGAAGGCACGAACTGGTTGAGAGTTGAGAGTTGAGAGTTGAGAGTTGAAACGCTTCAGCAGTTTTTGAACGAGCGGGCCGTAGCTGATGTGTTCTTTCAACAACTCCTGACCGACCGTGCCTTTGAGTCCAGGCACGCGGCTCGACGGTTTGTAGCCGAGTTGCTCAAAGAAAATTTTTCGGCCGAGCGAATAGCCGTTGGTGTGCAGGCCGCTGGAGGCGATGCCGATGACGGCGTCGCCGCGCTTCACGGTTTTCTGGCCATTTAGCATTTTGGATTTCTCCACGACGCCGACAATCGTGCCGCTCACATCGTATTCGCCCTTCTGGTAGAAGCCGGGCATCTGCGCGGTTTCGCCGCCGATGAGGGCGCAGTTGTTCTCCGCGCAGGCGCGGGCAAAGCCTTTGATGATGTCGGTGAAGACGTGCGGCTCGAGTTTGCCCGTGCCGAGGTAATCGAGGAAGAAGAGCGGCTCTGCGCCCAGCACGGCGATGTCGTTGACGCAATGGTTCACGAGGTCCGCGCCGATGGTGTCGTGCTGGTCCATCGCGAAGGCGATCTTCAGCTTCGTGCCCACGCCGTCCACGCTGCTGACGAGGATCGGCTCGCGATATTTCTTGAGGTCGAGCTGGAAGAGGCCGCCGAAGCCGCCGACCTTGCCGAGGACTTCGCGGCGATGGGTGCTGGCGAGCAATTGCGGGAGCGTCGCCTTCACCTTGTTGCCCAAGTCAATGTCCACGCCCGCGCGGGCGTAAGCCTTCTGTTTCATCGGGCCGGGAGTTAAGCGGCAAAGTTGCGTCGAGGCGAGCCGAAATATTTTCCCTGTAGGCGACGACGTGAGGAGTCGTCCGGTCTCGTCGCGCTGTTTGGCCGCTCGACTCCTTACGTCGTCGCCTACAATCGAAAAAGCGCGTGGCGGACTAAGCGCATGCTTGTTTTCGTCGCGCGTTTGGATTACGGTTCGCCCAGTGAAAGCCTGTTCATTCGTATGTCGTGCGCGTGTTGTTGTCGTGCTCGGGCTTTTCATTTCTCTCCTTGCGAATGCGACTCCGAACAAACCCATCCGCCTCCGCAACCAGGTTTCCGCCGCCAACTCGCCCAAACTTTCCAGTCCGAATCAGCATTCCGCCGTCACGGGACTTTTCGTCATTCAATTCCGCGAAACGCCCAAAGCCGAATGGCGGTCGCAACTCCGCTCGCTCGGCGTGCAGTTGGTCAAATTCGTCCCCGACGACGCGTTCCTGGCCCGGCTCGATCACGCGAGGCTCGCCGACGTCCAGGCGTTGAGCTACGTGCAATTCGTCGGCGAATATCAGGCGCAACACAAAATCCACTCCAAGCTGAACGGCGTAAAAAACAAATCCGCCCATCTGGAAATCGCTGTCCTGCTCGCACCCACCGCCACCGACGCCGAAGCCCAAACCGTCAAAGCCCACTTCGATCACGTCCGGCAGGAATCCAAGCTCCGCTCTGGTCGCGTGCTGCGCGGACAAATCAAGTCGTCGCGACTCGACGCGCTCGCGCGTTCCGATTTCGTCCTTTGGATCGAGTCCGCGCCGCAGATGAAATTGAATGACGAGATCGCGTCGAAGATCGTCGCGGGCGACGGCGGGCCGAATCTGCTCGAAACGCAAGCGCTGGGTTACGACGGCAGCGGTGTGGCCGTGGCGGTGGCGGACAGCGGCCTGAACAATGGCGATGCGGCCTCGATGCATCCCGATCTGCTCGGGCGCACACCGGCGTTTTTCTTCTACGGCACGCCGGGACAACTCGACGACGCGGCGGACGAACACAGCCACGGCACGCACGTCTCCGGCATCATCGCCGGCAACGGCGCGACGGGCGAGGTGGACGACTTCGGAAATCTTTTCGGCCTCGGCGTCGCGCCCGGTGCAAGCATCATCGCGCAACGCATCTTCGACGGCGTGGGCAACTACGCGCCACCGCCCAGTTTCGAGAAGTTGACTCGCGATGCGACCCGCGCCGGCGCCGTCGTCGGCTCGAACAGTTGGGGCGACGACACGCAAGGCCGCTACGACCTCAGCGCGATGGAATTCGACGACCTCGTTCGCGATGCCGACGCGCTCACGCTCGGCGACCAGCAATACATTCTGGAATTCTCCGCCGGCAACGCCGGCCCGGGTCAGCAGACGATTGGCAGTCCCGCTTGCGCGAAGAATGTCATCGCCACCGGCGCGTCGCAGAATGACCGGCCGGATTTTTTGGTTTACGCGGACGGTATTGACACGATGGCGGATTTTTCCAGTCGCGGCCCGTGCGAGGACGGACGCATCAAGCCCGACGTTTGCGCGCCCGGCACGTGGATCGCGTCGTTGCAATCGCAATCCGCCACCGATCAATACGCGTGGTCGCCGATCTCGGGCAACTATCAATATCAAGGCGGCACGAGCCAGGCCGGGCCGCACGTCTCGGGCGCGGCGGCGGTGTTCGTGCAATTTTTTCGCGCGACGCACACCAACGCCACGCCGTCCCCTGCCCTCGTCAAGGCCGCGCTCATCAATTCCGCCGTGGACATGGACGACTCCTTCGGCACCGGCCCGACGCCGAACATGGACGAAGGCTGGGGGCGCGTTGACCTGACGCAGATTCTGACTTCGGGCCGCAACTTCGATTACGTGGATCAATCGTCGCTGCTCACGAACACGCAAATCACCGACCGCAAAATTCTCGTTCGCAGCGCGGACGCGCCGCTGATTGTCACGCTCGCCTATTCGGACGTGCCCGGATTTCCCGGCGCGATCCCGGCCATGGTGAACGATCTCGATCTCGAAGTCGTCGCGCCGGACGGCTCGATTTATCGCGGCAACCAGTTCGACGACGGCGAGTCGCGCGCGAATGCCCCGGGCCACGACGCCGTGAACAACGTCGAAGGCGTTTACATTTCCACGCCGCAGGTCGGCGAATACACTTTGCGCGTGCGCGCCCGCGGCGTGGTGGACGATGCGCGCGGCGACACGGCGGCGGTGGACCAGGATTTCGCGTTGGTGGCGTCGGCGCACTTCGCGGCGACCGGCGCAAGCGTGATCGCGCTGGATCGCGCGCACTATCGCGCGCCCGGCACGATCAAGATCACGCTCGTGGACCGCGACCGCGCGGGCAATCCCTCCGCGACGGTGCTGGTTCGCAGCACGACCGAGACGCTCGGCGAAAATTACACCTTGAACGCGAACGGTAGCAGCGGCGTGTTCACCGGCAGTGTCGCCACGCTCACCGGCTCCGCCATCACGGACGCCAAGCTTCAGATCGCGCACGGCAATGTGATCGAAGCCCGTTACGCCGACGCGTCCACCGGTTCGAATCAATCCGCCTTCGCCACCGCCGATCTCGTCGCGCCGATCATCACGGGCGTGAGCGCGACGAACGAATACGGCTACACGCTCATTGCGTGGACGACGGACGAGCCGGCGAACTCCGTCGTGCGCTACAACACCAACTCGACCCTCTCGAAAACATTCACGAACACCCCGCTCGTCACGGATCACGTAGTTGGCCTCAGCGGCCTGCTCTCGAACAAAACTTATTTCTATCACGTCGCCTCGACCGACGAAGCCGGCAACACGGCAACGAACAACAACGGCGGGGCGAATTTCAATTTCATTTCACCGACGGTTTCACCGGTCCTGCTCGTGGACGCCGCCTACGATGATTTGTTCGATGTGAACCCGCCGCTCTCCGGCTGGACCACGCCGTTGACGCAGATCGGCCTGGGCTACGATGTTTGGGCGAAGCTGTCGCGCGGCTCGCCGGGCTTGACGAATTTGCTGCCGTATCGCGCCGTGATCTGGCGCTGCGCGGAATTTCCCGCCGACGCCAACAATCTCGGCCTCACCGCCGGCGAGCAAAACGCGCTGTTGGATTACGTCCGCAACGGCGGCTCGCTCTTCATCGCTTCGATGGAATTACTCACACGGCTCGAAGAAGGCGGCTTCCCCGCCGCGCGGCTCGGATTGTTGCACGTGCAAAATTTCGTCGAGGACAACGAGCCGAACGACGTGCCGGATGCCATCGGCCTGGCGAACGACGCCATCGGCAGCGGCATCAACGTCGCGCTCGATTATGTGGAGTACGAAGACCCGAGCGGCATCAAGGATTTATTCGGCATCCCGACCGATGTGTCGGACACGATCACGCCGGACAGCACCGCCGAGCCGATCTTCTTCGACGGCGACGGCGAAACCATCGGGCTGAAATATCCCCGCACCGGTCTCGACAGCACAGGCCGCGTGGTGTTCCTGAGTTTTCCGTTTGACGCGGTGCCGACGGCGGGCACGACGAACAATCGCGCGGCGTTGTTGCGAAACATCATGGAGTTTCTGATTCCCGGCTTCGACGGCCGCGCGACGCTCACGATTGATCAGGCCGAGTATGGAATTCCCGGCCTCGTGGTCGTGGAAGTGGATGACGCCGATCTCGCGGGCGCGGGCAGCTTGAACATCACGTATTCAAGCACGACGCAAACAAGTCCGACGACGATCGCGCTCGCGGAGACGGGACGCCGCGGCACGTTCCGCGGCACGATCGAACTCGTCCCGCAAACCAACGCCCCCGCCGCCGGCACGTTGCGCGCGCAGAACGGTGATCTTATTTCGGTCAACTACACCGACGCCTCCGCCGGCGTCACGTTGCGCGCGTCGGCGACGGTGGACACGATTCCGCCGAACATCACCGGCGTGGCCGCGGACCCGGATTACGAACAGGCGATCATCACCTGGACGACCAGCGAGCCGTGCGATTCGCTCGTGCAGTTCGGCGAGTCGCAATTCCTCGGCAAGACCGCGTATGATCCGCTGCTCACCACCGCGCACGAGGTCACGCTGACCGGATTGCAGCCGGACACGACAAATTTTTTCCAGGTCGCCAGCCGCGACGCCGCGGGCAACGCCGTCGTGAACGACAACAACGGAAACTTGTTCACCTTCCACACGCGCACGCCCGTGGTGCCGCCGTGGTCGGACAACTTGAACACCGGCGCGACCAACTGGAGCACGTTCGACGCGGACGGTTCGCAATCGTCGTGGACGCTCGGCGTGCCGGCCAACGGCGTGATGACCAGCGCGCACTCGCCGCCGAATTGTTGGGGCAGCAACCTCGGCGGGGACTCGCTTGATTACGCCGAGACGTTTCTCATCAGCCCCGCGATCCAGCTCACCGGCGGCAACACGGCGAAGCTCACGTTCTGGCACAGCTACGATTTCAGCGATCAGACACAGAACGATATTTTCCAGGCCGGCACACTTTACATCGTCACCGGCGGCGGCAGCGCGGCCACGGCGCTCGCGCAATACATTGATGCGAACTCCGGCTGGGAACAGGAGATCATTGACCTGTCACCGTTCGCCGGGCAGGTGGTTTATTTCGTCTGGGCCTACCAGATTGTTTCCTTTGATTCCGCGCCGCGACCGGGCTGGCTGGTGGACGACGTGGCGGTCACGGTCTCGAACGTCCCGCCCGGCACGGTGATCGTGACGAACAACATCTGGCAGGCGAACTTCGTGTTGAGCGGCCCGGCCTATCAAAACGGCAAAGGCACCTCGCTCAAGATCACGAACGCGCCGCCCGGTGAATACATCCTCGAGTTCGGCGACGCGCCGTTCTACAACACGCCGGCGAACCTGACCAACTCGCTCGTGTCCGGCGGCACGCTGACGTTTACCGGCAACTACACCTTCACCGACGCGAACACGAACGGCATTCCCGACGCCTACGAGCTTGCTTACTTCGGAAATGTTTCGCCGACGCGCACCAAGACCACCGACACCGACGGCGATGGCGCGCCCGATTACGCGGAGTTCGTCGCCGGCTCGAACCCGACGAACAACGCGTCGAAGCTGCGACTCACGGCGACGTTCCAGCCGTTGAACAACTCCGTGAAAATTTCCTGGCCCTCCGGCGCCGGCCACGGCTATCGCGTCCACGGCAGCACGAACGCCACCACGTGGACGCCCTACTCCGCGTGGATTCGCGCCACCGGATTGACGACGACCTGGACCGTCCCGCCGCGCACCAACGGCGCGCCGTATCTCTTCCGCCTACAGGCGCTGCCGTGATTTCCGGGTGTGATTAAAAACGGGTGAGGGGAATGGCGCTTAGTTAAGGGCATGTGTCGTTGATTTTTTCTGGGTGGCTTCGGCAATGATTTCCTGCCGGGGGCGCATCAACAAGGGAAAGTTTTTCGGCCTCCGTTTCCTCATGCGCGGTT